>NZ_AUTN01000100.1:0-67816 GCF_000497955.1 Pseudoalteromonas sp. TAE56 | reverse complement strand
CGGGTTATTAGCTCAGTTGGTAGAGCAGTTGACTTTTAATCAATTGGTCGATGGTTCAAATCCATCATAACCCACCATTCTTTGAATGGTCTTTTATCGGCGGATTTACGTAGAATACTAAGTTGTTATAAAACGCAACGTCAGAGCGGGTCATTAGCTCAGTTGGTAGAGCAGTTGACTTTTAATCAATTGGTCGATGGTTCAAATCCATCATGACCCACCATTCTTTATTCCTTGTGAATAGTGTATGGCATCAATCGGCGGATTTACGTAAGCTGCATTCTTAATTGAATAAGTGCATAGAGCGGGTTATTAGCTCAGTTGGTAGAGCAGTTGACTTTTAATCAATTGGTCGATGGTTCAAATCCATCATAACCCACCATTCTATGAAAGTTTTAATCGGCGGATTTACGTAGCTTTTTTCAAAGCAGATTTACATTAGAGCGGGTCATTAGCTCAGTTGGTAGAGCAGTTGACTTTTAATCAATTGGTCGATGGTTCAAATCCATCATGACCCACCACTCTCTAATACTTTCCTTTATATTCTTTTTTAAATTCCCATTCTATTTTTTATAAACAGCTTTACTAGTTTGCTGTTATTTGTGTTTATATTCTCGTATAATTCGCCCTAATTAATGCACTGTAGATAAGTGGTCGAGAACATGAGTCTAGCTCAAACTATTATGCCTGAAGGTTATATTTTCCCCCCTAAGCCAGCGCCGTTAACAAATGACGAGCAAGGCGAATATAAAGCGCGTATAAAACAATTACTAAAAGATAAAAATGCAGTACTTGTTGCACATTATTATACCGATCCTGAAATTCAAGCACTTGCTGAAGAAACTGGCGGCTGCGTTGCCGACTCGCTAGAAATGGCGCGTTTTGGTGCACGTCATGATGCAGATATGATCATCGTCGCGGGCGTGAAATTTATGGGCGAAACAGCCAAAATTTTAACGCCGAATAAAACGGTTGTAATGCCAACACTTGAAGCGACGTGTTCGCTAGATATTGGTTGTCCGATAGACGAGTTCTCAGCGTTTTGTGATGAGCACCCTGACCGTAAAGTGGTTGTGTATGCAAACACCTCTACCGCAGTTAAGGCGCGTGCAGATTGGATTGTAACTTCATCATGTGCACTTGAAATAGTAGAGCACCTTGATGAGCAAGGCGAAAAAATCATTTGGGGCCCAGATAAGCACCTTGGTAGCTATATTCAAAAAAATACCGGTGCTGATATGCTTATGTGGAATGGTGCATGTATCGTACATGACGAATTTAAAACTAAAGCCTTAAAAGATATGAAGGCGCTACACCCAGATGCAGGCGTATTAGTTCATCCTGAGTCACCAGCAGAAATTGTTGCACTTGCCGATTCGGTTGGATCTACGAGCCAATTAATTAAAGCTGCGCAAACAATGGACAATAAAAAGTTTATTGTAGCAACCGATCGCGGCATCTTTTATAAAATGCAGCAACTATGTCCAGATAAAGAGTTTTTTGCGGCTCCAACGGCAGGTGAGGGCGCTTCATGTAAAAGTTGCGCTCATTGCCCTTGGATGGCGATGAATGGCTTAAAAGCGATTGAGGAAGCCCTCATAAGCCCTAAAGGTAAAGAAGTATTCGTTGATATGGATTTACGCGAAGGCGCACTTAAGTCACTTAATCGCATGCTTGAATTTACTGCGAGCATGGCTAAGTAATTTTAAAAGTATAAATTAAAAACGGTTAAGTCTTAGATTTAGCCGTTTTTTGTGCCTATAGATAAGCTATTGCTTGATAAGTAAGCATTTAAAGGCTCATATTTAAAAATGCCTTGCACCTTAAGGGTCTATTTCATACTATAGCGCGCTGTTGCATTACATAATAGCAGCACTGTGGAGGGATGGCTGAGTGGCTGAAGGCGCACGCCTGGAAAGTGTGTTTAGGTTTATCCCTAACGAGGGTTCGAATCCCTCTCCCTCCACCATTATTCTTAGAACCCAGTTACTAATATTGAAAGGTATTAGTAACTGGGTTTTTTAATGCCTAAATTAGGTATTAACTAAATAGAGTGTTGATAACATGCCTATAAGTTCATGTTTTTCAATTGGCTTTGAAACGTACCCATCAAATAACTGCCTGTATATTTCTTTTTGTTCCGTAAAAACATTAGCGGTTAACGCGATAATAATTTGCTCGCTATCAAGCGCCTTAATTTGTTTACATGCCTGAAGGCCATCCATTTTTGGCATTTGAATGTCCATAAAAATAATATCTGGCTTGTGTGATTCATATAACGAAACTGCTTCCAACCCATTATTTGCAATAATAATGGTGGCTTTAGTTGGTTCAAGCATTGCAGAAGCCACCAGTTGATTTATTTTGTTGTCTTCTGCTAATAAAATGGTTTTGCCAGTTAAGTCAGGAAGCTCAACATTTTTTGCTGTTAATATGTTTTCATCAATCTGTGCTTGATCTAGTGGTAAGTAAACATAAAACTGGCTGCCTGAACCTAATTGACTTGTTACTTTTATTTCACCATTCATTAAGCCTATTAATGATTTAGTGATAGGTAAGCCTAGCCCTGTACCACCGTATTCACGCGTAGTTGATTGCTCAGCTTGTTCAAAGCGCTCAAACAATCGCTCTATTGCCTTCTCAGAAATTCCAATTCCGGTGTCTGATATACTGCAACATATTTTGTTTTCATCAGTTAGTCTAAACGTTACTGTAACGCCACCTTTCGATGTAAACTTAATCGCATTAGATATTAAGTTTAAAAACACCTGTCTGAGCCTAACAGGGTCGCCCACCCAATGCTTATGCTTAATATTAATAACAAATTTAAGGTATATGTTTTTATCGCTAGCTTGCAGACCAAGATCAGACTCTAGGTGATGAATAAGTTCAAAAAGATCAAAAGGTTTATGCTCTAATGAAAGCTTGCCGGCCTCAATTTTAGAAAAATCGAGAATATCATTAATAATAGTGGTGAGTGAGCGGGTCGAATAAAGTGATTTTTTTAAATACTCTTTTGACTTTTCATTGAGGGGCTGCTCTTGCAATAACTGTAATGTGCCAAGTATGCCATTCATTGGGGTTCGTATTTCGTGGCTCATATTTGCTAAAAACTCAGATTTAGCCTGAGATGCTTGTTCAGCTAGTTCTTTAGCGTGTCCTAGAGCTTGTTCGTGGTTAATTTGCTCTGTTAAATCATAAGCAATACCTAAATAGCCAACGATTTCATTTTCATTATTTAATAAAGAGGTGACACTTATATTAACTTGTATGTGCTCGCCTGTAGAAGAAATGTATGTCCACTGATTGATATCAGGCTCTGTAGCCGTTGCTTTTAAGATAAACACTTCAAAACCAGGGAAAACAGGTTCATTTAACTCTGCACTAAGCTGTTTGGCTTTTTTTATTATTTCTTCTTTTAAATGAAAAATTGCTGGGTTTTCAATTCCAATAACATCTTGCGCTTTATAACCTAATAACTTTTCAGAGGCGGGGTTAAATAAAGTAATTAAGCCGTTTATGTCGGTTGCAATAATTGAATAACTGGCACTATTTAAAATACTTCGTTGAAGCATACTAATTTCGGCAATTTCCTTAGTGCGTAGTTTTACTTCTTTTTCTAATTTTAAATTTGTTTGCTGAAGCATATGCTTATTTTGTTTAGCTTTGACAATTCTTCGCTGCGTTCGTTGTGCCCTACGGTAAAAAAATAGCTGTAGTAATAAAATTATAAACATGCAAATAAGAGTATAAAAAATACCATTGACAATAGCTTGATATTTACCCGGCAAATGCAATGTTTCAATAAATGCGTCTGAAGCACTAAGCGTGAGTTCCCATGTTCTTCCCATCACTTTAATTATTTTAGTTAACTGGTAATTAGCTGAATTGCTTTGAATACCGTAGCTAAAAAAGTCAGTTTTAGCGTTGTTAGCTATATCGCTAATGACTAGCTTATTCTCATCAACTAGCGAGAGAGAGTCTAAAATTTTATTTATTAATAATGGAGCGTATGCCCAGCCTAAGATCTCATTAATGCGTTGCTCTTTATTATCCGCAATCGTAATGCTTTTATAAATTGGCAGTAAAATTAAAAACCCTTGCAGTGATTGCTCATTAGCCTGTACTAAAGTTATAGGGCCCGTGAGTTGAGCCTTATTGTGAGAAGCTGCATTTAATGCTGCTTTTTTACGCATGCTCTCTGAGCCAATATCTAAACCTATTGCTTGTAAATTTTTATGTTCAGGAAAAATATACTGAATAATAAAATGTTCATTATTATCATTATTAAGCTGATTAAAGTTAAATGTTTGAGTGGGTCTATCATATTTTGCAGTATGTAAAAACTGGGTTAGATTCTTAGATGTTACCTTTCGAATGAAACCAATCCCGTTTGCACCGGGGAACTCTTGGCCATAGTTACGACTATTAGAGTAATTAGAAAATGTTTGGTAGTTTAAATTATTAACGCCTATACCGTGTATAAACCCTTTTAAACCGAAGAGCCCATATTTATATAAGTCGATTCTATTCGTTACGCCTGTTGCGAGCGTAGAAAGGCGGTTGTTAAGTGCTTCGTTTATTTTATAGTTAAGTGCGTTTTGGTGTTTAATGTGAGCGAAGAAAGTTAATACAATACCGCTGATAAGAAAAATGGCATGAGCAAGTATAGAGACTAAAAACCCTTTCCTAACCAGTCGTCCTGAGAACATTAACTCATCCTTTATTATTAATATGCTGAGTGCGTATCTACCTCTATTATCAAAATAAATATAGCACTTATTATTCAGGATACAACTTTGTTCATAATTAGAATATATATATTTTATAGAGGTTTAGAGCTCGAGAGTGAAAGGAAATTTAATTCTGAGTTTTATGAGTAAATAGAGAGTGTATATAAAGCTAATGATTTATATGCTTTCTATTATTTTAGAACTAGCGAAAAAGTATTGGTTTAAGGTGTTAAACCTTCCATGCTTTTTGATCTTTTACTGATAATTGCGATCCACATAACAATGTCGGTTAGCTTTTTATTACAGTGCAATAATATTTGAAGATTACACTGCCGATATATTACGATATTTAAATGACTTAAGTATGTATCTAATAAATATAGCTTTCTTCAGGGCCATAATAAAACCATAAACCATATATTTCTGTATGCACGCTTCAACCTAATAGCTTAAGCAGTTCTTTATAATATAAATTTGGTAAGTGTAAGCTGAGTCAGATGAAATCGTAGTCATGATATTCTGAAAGTAAATTGGTTATACAACTACGAGTTGTATAACCAATTTCTCTGTCATTTTTGTATTCATCCGACACAAAAAAATATTTAATATTTTATAATATGAAAATTAAATCATTAAAAACTCATATTGTTCTATATTTAGTGCATGAAAGAAAAGTCATTGCGTGAAATTTAATTACCTTATTACATGTTTGCCGTGTAGGTCGCAAAATATACACGCTGTTAAGCACTACACAGTCAAAATTTAAACAAAACAAGGTAACGGAGACAACTATGGCTCAACGGTTCTCTAAATCACTTGTGGCAACAAGCGCAGTATTAATATGTTTTTCTATTCCTTCGTATGCCGCTGTTAATGGACTGACAGAACAAGATGTGTTTAATATAAAACTCAGGTCAATTTATTTTGATCGTGACTACGATAACGATGCAAGCGACGATTCAACCTTCGCTCAAGGTATAGAACTCAATTACACCTCTGGTTATATAAACGACTTAGTTAGTGTGGGTGTATCGACCTACACCGTGATGAATATTAATTCTACAGGTTCAGCCGCAGGTAATATTTTACCAGCAGGTAATGAGAGCGGTGGAGTTGACGATAGCTTTTCTAAATTTGGTCAATATTTTTTAGATTTTAAATTGGGTAACAACGGTCACGTTAAAGTGGGCGGGCAAAAAACTAAAAGTATGTTGCTTAAAAGCTCTGGGAGTCGGGCTATTCCTAATACCTTTAGAGGTGTTTTTGGCGACTATAAAATTGGCAACACTAAGGTATATGGTTATGTATATGATAAATGGAGCCGACGACACGATGATAGATGGGAAGACTTTTCTACCGATCAATCGGCAACTGGCGCTATTAGTGCAATTTGGGGCGTGGGTGCTACGCACAAAAAAGACGATCTAACATTAGAGGCTGAATATTTAAAGTCCCAGAATTATCTAAGTAAAATGGGATTAAAAATCAGTTATGATATTAAACTTAAACAAAGTAAGTTAACACTTTCAAGTGGTATATTTACCTCACAAGATGATGGTGATTTATTTGTAACAGGCGCAGAGGGCGGCGATTTAGATGATGAAGATACACCTGGAGCATTAACAGGCTTAACTAAAAGTGAAAACGATGGATTTGCTTATTACTTAGATGCTGATTGGAAAAAAGATATTTGGAGCGCAGGTGCTGCATTTACGAAAGTAAGTGATGCTTGGATTGAAGATAACTTTAGTGGCGATCATGGAACAAATCCATTCCCGACGCGCTCCCTGATTGGTGCCGATTTAACAAACCAAAATGAAACATCATGGCAGGCACGCTTGGGTATTAACTTAAAAGCTGTATCGCCAGGGCTCAGTACTAAGTTTTATTACACTAGCGGTACGGGCGCCGAAAATTCAGCTTTAGGTCAAATAGGCGGTGAAGCCGAAGAAAAGTACTGGGCTTTAGATACACGTTATAAGGTTGAGGCAATAAAAGGTTTAAGCTTACGCTGGTTGTTTTTAGATTATATAACCGATAAAACAGGCAGTGTTGACGGTGTTAAAGGTGACAGAGCAGACCATCGAGTATATATGGATTACACTATTAAATTTTAAATGACTTTTAAAAACCAATGCTATTTTTATGCACTGTTTTTTTTTCTGATTACTATGATAAAACTGACAAATAAATAATAACAATTAAGTTAATACATGTTTTCTCTACAGCATTGGCGTTCTCAGGGTTCATTCACCAAAATTAATGGCCATCAAATTTTTACTAAAATAGCCGGGGATGTAACAAACCCCGCGCTGCTTTTAATACATGGCTTTCCTAGCGCCAGTTGGGACTGGGAAGGTATGTGGCAAACGCTTAGCGATCATTATTTTGTGATCACACTCGATATGCTAGGTTTTGGTTTATCAGATAAACCAAAAAATGCAGACTATAAAATTACAGAACAAGCTGATTTATACACACAATTTTTAAAGCGTTTAAATATTAATGATGTGCATATACTAGCCCATGATTATGGCGATACAGTCGCTCAAGAGTTATTAGCAAGGCAAGTAGCTTCGCAAAGTGAGATACAAATTAACAGCGTGTGCTTTTTAAACGGTGGGTTATTTCCTGAGGTGCATAAGCCATTGTTTATAAAAAAGCTTTTGCTCTCAAGGCTTGGTTGGATAGTGCCAAAATTAATGAATAAACAAAAATTTGCCAATAATCTAGTGACTATTTTTGGCAAAAATACACCGCCTACAACACAGGTAATAGACACACTTTGGGAACTGCTGATTTACAAAGATGGCTTAGCCGTTATGCCTAAACTCATTAGTTATATAATGCAGAGGCAGCAAAACCGAGAACGCTGGGTTGGTGCTATTGTAAATAGCCATATACCACTTACGTTTATAGCAGGTGCAGAAGACCCCATCTCTGGTAAGCACATGATTAAGCATTACAAAAAGTTGATACCAAACGCGAGTGTTAAAGAGTTCTCAGAGCTTGGCCATTATCCACAAGTAGAAGATGCAAATGCTATAACGCAAGCGTATTTGAGTTTTAGAAACGGGTAATAAAAACGCGGCTACTAAATTAAGTGCCGCGCTTATAAATTAAAGAACTCTGAGTATTTAGGCTTTACACCTTAGTACTTTTTCTTTGGCGCTTTTAACTGTTTTTCAAATTCATCTGAAAACAATATCGTACCGTCGTCTTCCTCAGTAGGAAATGCGGCAATAAGTAAATCATCTTCTTCAAGACCTGGTGTCCAGCGACTAAACCAATCTGCAAGTGGTATTGCTTTAGCGCTACAGCCAGCCCATTCGCCAGTAGCCCACGCTTCTGCAAATTCACGAGTTGGCCAAACAGGCACGCAATCGTCGTCTTCATTGGCAAGCATAACGCAGCCATCGTCGTCGTTTAAAATCCATACTTGCTTAAATTCTTGCACGGTTTCGAACATGTAAGCTAAGCGTTTTTTTGCCCCAAGGCCTAAAATTACTGCTTGTTGTTCGGTTGCATTTTCGCTCGTCATGATTGGCTCACTCTCGTTGCTATCGATATTTAATATATAGCGTACAAGTATATCGAGTTATATGACAGAGTGTTGAAAAGTTATTATTTAATTTCATTAATGCAGATCTAATTCATATATTGAGCAGTATAACTCCTCACTAATTTGAGCGATCATTCAAAATAAGCTTGAATGTTTGTAAAAAGGCCACATTGTAGTAAGCATATACTTAATGAAGGATTGAAAAATGACTACTGATTTACTTGCTCCGTTTAAACTAAATAACACAATTGAGCTTAAAAACCGTGTACTTATGGCGCCACTAACTCGTTGCATGGCTGACGATAACTTAGTGCCAACACAAGATATGGTTGAATATTATGCTCGCCGTGCCGAAACCGGTTTAATTATTAGTGAAGCAACTATTATTCGCCCAGACGCGCAAGGTTACCCAAATACTCCGGGTTTATTTACCAGTGAGCAAATTCAAGGTTGGAAAAAAGTAACAGATGCAGTACACGCTAACGGCGGCAAAATGTTTGCACAGCTTTGGCATGTTGGTCGTGTTGCACATCCTCACTTTTTTGATGGCGATGTACTGGCACCATCTGCAATTGGTGTTGAAGGTTCTGTACCGCGCATGCGTGAGCTTACCTACATCACTCCAAAAGCAGCCACTACAGATGACATTAAATCTTTAGTAGCCGATTACGCAAAAGCGGCAGAAAACGCAATTGAAGCAGGTTTTGATGGTGTAGAAATTCACGGCGCTAACGGTTATTTAATTGACCAGTTTTTACATTATGCTGCAAATACACGCAGCGACGAATACGGTCAAACGCCTGAAAATATGTCGCGCTTTGCATTAGAAGTAACAGATGCGGTTATTGCATCTGTTGGCAACGAGCGTACTGCACTTAGATTAACACCGGGTGCTTACTTTAATATGAGTGAAGATAACCGTGATAAAGCGGTATTTGACTACTTACTACCAGAACTAGAAAAAAGAGATTTAGCGTACTTACACGGCGGTATTTTTGACGACAGTACAGCGTTTGAGTCACTTGAGGGTAAAACTACATCTGAATTTTTACGTGCAGGCTACAAAGGTACATTAGTAGGTGTAGGCAGTTATAGTTTTGAGACAGCAAAAGAGGCCATTAACGACGCTAAGTTTGATTTAATCGCGATTGGTCGTCCACTTATTGCGAATCCTGATTACGTTAACAAAATTGCAAACGGTGAAGAGCTAGTGCCGTACAGCGATGAAATGCTTGCCGAACTAAAATAAAGTACTATTTGTAAAAAGTTTAGAAAATAACTAAGACACTCAAGATAAAACCTTTGAGTGTCTTTTTTTGTACATATCCCCGCCATAAATCTCCCATATTTGTTTAACCTTTATGTAAATAAAGTTCATCCTCGTTGTCATATTTAAAATTCATACTGTGTCCGTTTTCATATTTCATAATTAAAATCAAACGGGACAACAATGTACGCTTTAAAAAACAAATCACTTTTGAGCATTGCTATTGCCATGGCTGTATCAACATCCGCTTACGCAAACGATAACGAAATTGAAGAAATTACAGTAACGGCAAAACCAACAAGTTACGCAAACAATGTTATTGAGCCTGCAATGCTTGAGCAACAAAGTTCGGTATCGAGCATATTATCGGTTATTGATAACTTACCGGGTATTAGTATTAACGAAGGTGATGCATTTGGTGGCGATGATTGGTCAACGACTATTACAATGCGTGGTTTTAGTATTGACTCAAACCAACAACAATTAGGTATGACTGTTGATGGTATTCCCAATGGTGGCTCTAATTATGGTGGCGGTGCTAAAGCTAATCGTTACTTGGAGAGCGAAAATTTAGCAACGGTAGAGGTTGGACAAGGGACGTCTGACATTAAATCGGCTTCACTTGAAGCGCTTGGCGGTACATTTAATTTTGTAAGTAAAGCACCAAGTTTAGATAAAAGCACCACTTTTGCTTATACCTCAGGCAGTCACGATGCCACACGCTATTACGTTAAGCACGAAACAGGTACGATTTTTGATAATACACAAGCGTATGTAAGTTACTCGCAAACCGATACNCGGGAAAGATAACCAACACGCTGAGCTTAAATTTGTAACTACGCTTACGGATTTAACCATTACTGGTCGTTTATCTTATGATGATGTAAGCGAGACAAACTACAATAGTGTAAGTATTGAGCAGTTTGAGCAAACACCAGATTGGGATCAGCTGACATGGAATTGGACTGGGGTCCCACATTTTGACCAAATGTTCGCAGAAGGCTGGGGTACGCTTCGCGAAAACACTCTAGCGTATTTAAAATTGGAATATGCACTTTCTCCAACATCACTTATTACCGTTAGCCCGTATTATCATAAAAATTCAGGGCGTGGGGATTGGATCCCACCGTATTTAACAACCCCTGTTGATGAAAATGGTAATCCAACAACTGAGGGCGGAACAAATGCTGGCTCTTACGGATTTGCTGATAGTGAAGGGGATCCGCTTGCACCAAACGAAGAATGTACGGCAAGTTTAAGCTGGCCATGGGAATCGGGTCCTGGTTTAAACCCAGCGTGTTACGACGATACAGCAACACCTGTTATGTCGTATCGCCATACGCATTACAAAAAAGACCGCCTCGGTTTAACGGCAAACTACCAAGCCACTTTTGGTATGCATGATATAGAAGCAGGTTTATGGTATGAACAAAGTGACCGTGAAGAATCTCGTGATTGGCACAAGGTAATTGATGCGCGTATTTATCATCACTTTGATAGCACTCCATACTGGACACAATACAAAAACACTTTTGAAACTGACACTCTAAAATGGTATGCGCAAGATTCAATGGCGCTTGGTGATTTTACACTTAACTTAGGTGTTAAAAAGTACCTTGTTGATATTGAAAAGTATGATCATTATCAAAATGCAACCACAGCAAAAATAAATAGTGATTCAGACATATTGTTCAGTGGCGGTATTTTGTATCAGTTAAATGACTCTACAGAGTTATTTACCAGTTACAGCGAAAATTTTGCGGCTATTAAAGACGGTGTACTAGAACGTGATAGCTCGGATTTATCAGCCATCGAGCCTGAAACCGCTGAAAATATTGACCTTGGTGTGCGCTATCAAAATAATGCATTAAAACTAACAGCAACAGCGTATTCAATAGAGTTTGATAACCGTATTACCTTTATTGCACCTGGTAGCGATACAGGCGGTATTGATTACACAATAGGCACTAATGGCTCTTACTTAAATGTAGGTGGTATTGAGTCTAAAGGTTTAGAGCTTTCTGCAAGTTATATGCTTAATTCAGAGTGGAATATATATAGCTCGTATACAAATAACGACTCGGAGTACAAGGGCGACGCGCCAGGCTTTGAACCAGGTGACAAAGTAATTGACTCAGTCGATGACTTATTCGTGCTATCGACAGACTACTACAGTGGGGATTTTCGTTTTGGGTTGTCGGCTAAATACACCGGCGAACGTGGTGAGGTTGACGGCTACACTGTACTGGATTTAAATGCAGGTTACTCAGCAGAAGTAAATGCAGGCCCATTTAAAGCACTAGATATTGCATTTGTAGTTTATAACGTGACAGATAAAAGCTATCTAGCTGGCGGTACAGGCAATGGTACCACTTACTTTATAGGTGCTCCGCGTACAGCGGCAGTGACTTTAAGTGCTACTTTTTAATACTCAAAGTACGCAACTTATTATTCAATTATGTTAGTAAACTCTTAACCAGAGTTCAGGTTAAATAGTAAATATTTTAAAGCCCATCACTGATGGGCTTTTTTAAAAGGTACACACATATTATGAACTCAATAATAAAAGTAGTGGTATTTAGCTTAACTGTATTATTAAGCAATGCGGTTAATGCGGCGCAAAATGTAGTGCTGATAACGCTTGATGGAGTACGCTGGCAAGAAGTATTTAATGGGGCTGATAATAGCTTAATTAATAATACTGACTTTGTTAAAAAGCCAGAGCAATTAAAGACTCAATTTTGGGCTAAAACAGCGAATGAGCGCCAGCAATTACTAATGCCTTTTTTAACTCAAGTAGTGGCTAAAAAAGGGATTATAATTGGCGATAGAGCTAACGGCTCTGCTATGTCGGTAAGTAACCCGTGGTATTTTTCATACCCTGGTTATAACGAAATACTCACCGGTGAAGTAGACGAAAATATAAATAGTAATAACAAAGTGCTCAACCCAAATAAAACTATTTTAGAGCGTTTAGATAAGTTACCTGAGTTTAAAAGTAGCACAGCCTTATTTGGCAGTTGGGATGTATTTCCATACATTGTAAATACTAAGCGCAGTAACGTGTATGTAAATGCAGGTTTTATGTCAATTGAAGAGAATTTATTCACTGATGCGCCACTGTTAAATGCGCTACAGAATGAAATCCCCAGTCCTTGGTATAACGTACGGCTAGACAGTTTTACATATCGCTTTGCTAAAGCGTATATGTTGGCTAAAAAGCCTAAGTTGTTAGTGATAAGTTTAGGCGAAACCGATGACTTTGCGCATGATGGTCATTACGATCAATACCTTAAATCGGCAAGGCAAAGTGACGCGTTTATAAAAGACTTATGGGCAACCATTCAAACTACAGCGGGTTATAAAGATAACACCACACTAATTATTACCACTGATCACGGGCGTGGCAATAATGCCAACGATTGGCAACATCACAGCTCTAAACGTGCACTTGCTGAGCTAGAGTTAGGTGCAAATACTTACCCAGAAGGAATTGTTGGCTCTGAACATATTTGGCTTGCAGCCATTGGTCCTGCAATAAGAGGCAGTGGCTTAATTAAAACTAAAAATGAGCTTAAACAAGCGCAAATAGCAGCGACCGTTTTAAAGGCTCTTGGGCAGAACCCAAATGAAATAAATTCAAATATGGCACCTGCTATTAGCGAGATTTTAAAATGAAGAACCTATTTAAACCATTGACCCTATCAGCCTTGGCGTTGAGTTTGGTTATTAGCGCGAATGTTACTGCCGCGCCATCTAAAATCCTATTTGGTTCGTGTGGGCATCAAGATAAAAACATTCCCATATTTAATGCAATTAATAAAGAGCAAGGGGATTTGTTTATATTTCTGGGTGACAATATTTACGGCGATACCAACGATATGGATGTACTTGCCAATAAGTATCAACGTTTAGGGGCAAAGCCTGGTTTTAAAACGTTAAAAGCGCAAACGCCTATTATTGCTATGTGGGATGACCACGATTTTGGTCAAAACGATGCAGGTAAAGGGTATCCGCATAAAGAGCAATCACGCCAAATTATGCTTAATTTTTGGGATGAACCTGCAAACTCAGCGCGTCGCACTCGCCCTGATGGAATTTATACCTCGTACATGTATGGTGAAAATGAGCAAACCATACAAGTAATAATGCCTGATTTACGTTGGAACCGTGATGCGCTAAACCATGTAGGTGAGCTTGAGTATTACACTAAGCGTAAGTTTAATAACCAAGGCCCGTATAGTCCTAGTGAAGTGAAGGGCGCATCAATGATAGGTGAAGCCCAGTGGCAATGGCTTGAACAAGAGCTTAAAAAGCCCGCTGCAATAAAATTGATTGCCTCAAGCTTACAGCTTTTACCCGATTTTACAGGTTGGGAGTCATGGGCAAACTTTCCTGAAGATAGAAACCGTTTATTTGCATTGATTAAAAAGCACAAGGTAAATGGGGTAGTGATTATAAGCGGTGACACACACTGGGGCGAAATATCAAAGTATCAGCAAAACCTTGATTACCCATTAATTGAGATGACTAGCTCTGGCTTAACTGAAAAGTGGAAAGACGTAAGCCCTAACAAACACCGAGTAGGGGACTTTACTCATAACGTAAATTATGGTGATTTAAGCGTCGACTGGCAACAAACAGATCCCGCTATTTCACTTAAATTAAAAGGCATTGATGGCGAAGTAATAATGCAAAGTGACTTTAGTTTATCAAGTATTAGCCCTTATAAATAAACTCACTACTACGCACAGTATATAAAATAGATGCTGTGCGTTTAAATTACTTGCTAACTCTCTGATTTATTAATACCAATTACCTGTTTGCGCTACCCCTAATATTGAAAATATCTTACACTGGTTTTATCTCAAGCAAGGTCAGTGTTATATGCTAAATATTATTCAATCAAACCGTATGGAAGCCCTGCAAGCGCAGTTCCACCAGCTGTTAAAAGTAAACCCATTGCAAAGCCCGTTCGACAAAGAAGTAGTGCTAGTGCAATCGCCGGGTATGTCGCAGTGGTTAAAAATAGGTTTGAGCGAAAACTTAGGGGTTGCAGCGCAGGTAGATTTTCCGCTGCCATCGAGCTTTATTTGGCAGTTGTATCAGCAATTACTGCCAAATGTCCCTAAAGAGTCGGCATTTAACAAGCCCAACCTTGCTTGGAAACTATTTGCAATTTTACCAAACTGTATTGATGAGCCATTATATTTGCCGCTAAAAACCTATTTAGAGGGCGATATTGACGGGCAAAAAACTTTTGCGCTGTGCGAAAAAATAGCCGACGTGTACGACCAATATTTAATGTACCGACCGCACTGGATAGCCACATGGGATAGCGGCAAAGATGAGCTTGATGATGTAGATGTAGCCATTGCACCATGGCAACCTGACTTATGGCGACGCATTGTAAAATTAAGCCAAGACCTTGGGCAAAGTCAATTTCATCGCGCTAATATGCAAGGGCAGTTACTTGCAGCGCTTGAGACTATGGATAATAGCTTACTGCCACAACGCATTAGCTTATTTGGTATATCTGCGATTGCCAGCTCCCAGCTAGACGTATTTGAAGCGCTGAGTAAAAAAACAGAGGTTATATTATTCTTTTTTAACCCAAGTGAGCATTATTGGGGCGATATTATAGATGAAAAAACAGCGGCTAAAATAAGCGCTAAATACGCTAAAATGCCGCTGGTGGAAGCACAACAAAAAAAACAAACCAATCCAGATGAAGAATACTACTTTATTGGTAATCCGTTGTTATCGTCGTGGGGGAAATTAGGTCGCGACTATTTTGAGCAACTCGTACAGTTAGATGCCCGTTGGATTGACGGTTTTATTGATGTGTTTGACGACACCTTACTAGGGCAAGTACAAAGCGAGATTTATCAGCTTGCGTTTAAAGGTGAATCGCTGACCGATAACAAAGAGTGGTTTATAAACGACGAAGGTAAATTACCAATCAGCGCAACCGACACCAGTATTACGCTAAGCGATTGCCATACACCGCTAAGGGAAGTTGAGCGCTTGCACGACTACTTACTTAACTTATTTAATCAAAACCCAACGCTTACTCCCAAAGACATAATCGTCATGATGCCCGATGTAGGTACTTACAGCCCCTACATTGAAGCCGTATTTGGCGGAGCACAAGGCAGCCGTTTTATTCCATACGCATTGGCCGATCTAGCCATAGAGCAAGAAAAGCCTGTCCTTAGCTCATTTGCGAGTTTAGCTAACTTGCCGTTTTCGCGCTTTGGTGTGTCGGATATTCTTGATTTACTGCAAGTAACGCAAATTGCCGAAAAATTTGGCCTTGAAGCGCACGAGTACGAGCAAATTCAATACTGGCTTGAGCGGGTGGGCGTAAAATGGGGTATAAATGCTGAGCATAAAAGCAGCTTTGATTTACCCGCTATTGATTTAAATACATGGCAACACGGGCTTAACCGCTTATTGCTTGGCATAGCGCAGCGCGACGAGCAATGCCCGTTTAATGGTATTTACAGCGCCGATGAAGTAGAAGGCATGGCGCTTGATACACTCAACAAGCTCGTGCACTTTATTGATGTACTGCAAAGCTTTAAAGAGCAGCTAACGCCCGACGATACGCTCACTAATAAAGCGCATATTTTAAGTGAGCTATTAAACGCTATATACGAAAGTGAAAGCGACGACAGCTGGGATTTATTAGTGCTGCAAAATGTGCTCGAAGAGTTACAAAAGCACCACGACAACGGCGATTACAGTAAAGCGGTTTCGCAGCGTATTGTTAGTTACTTAATTAAACAAGGCATTCAAGAAAAAGGCGTGGGGCAGCGGTTTTTAGTAGGCCAAGTAAACTTTTGTACGCTTATGCCCATGCGCGCCGTGCCATTTAAAGTGGTGTGTATGCTGGGCTTAAATGATGCCGACTACCCGCGTAACGTACAGCCTATTGGTTTTGACTTAGTGCCTTATTCTAAAAAGCAAAAAGGTGACCGATCACGTAAATTAGATGACCGCTACTTATTTTTAGAAGCACTACTGAGTGCCCGCGACAACTTATACATGAGTTACATTGGTCGTTCGTGTTTTGATAACCAACCGCGTATGCCATCAACCCTTGTAAGCGAGCTGTTAGAATATATTGGGCGTAGCTTTGTATTAAGCGATAAAAGTGAAAAAGCACTGCCAGAATGTCTAATTAATCAGCAGCATTTACAGCCCTTTAATAGCCATTATTATTTAGCCGATGAGCAAGCCAATACTGTGCTGAGTAACCACAGTTACAATCCAATTTGGCTGCCAAGTGAGTCAATTAAACCACAGCCAGTTACCGCGCTTGATGTTGTTGTGCCAGAACAGTTAGATCTCGATGTGTTTATTAAAAGTGTGTGCAGCGCACAAGAGAGCTTTTATCAACAAACATTAGGTTTACGCCTGCCACAATTTAACGAAGTAGCAAAAGACGAAGAACCATTTAGCCTAGATGCACTGCGCCGTTATTTTTATCTTGATGAAATACTTAAAGCCAATATAAACGAGCAACCGCTGAGTACAGAGCAAATACTGCAGCGAGGTGAGTTACCTCAAGCCAATGTAGGCAGCCTCATATTTGAGAGTATGGAGCACCGAGTTGATGC
This sequence comes from Pseudoalteromonas sp. TAE56, assembly GCF_000497955.1. Lineage (NCBI taxonomy): Bacteria > Pseudomonadati > Pseudomonadota > Gammaproteobacteria > Alteromonadales > Pseudoalteromonadaceae > Pseudoalteromonas > Pseudoalteromonas sp. TAE56. Next base: position 50,629 of record NZ_AUTN01000100.1, on the reverse strand, counting down.
GCTTGCAGGGCAAGTTAAAGAGCACATTAAAGGCGGGAAAAGTGAGCCGATAGAAGTTTTGCTTACCATTGAAGGCACCAAAATAGAAGGCTGGCTCAATCATGTTTATTTGCAAAAACAAGTGTTTTACCGCAGTGCGAGTATTAAAGCGAAAGATTTAATTAAAGGCTTTATTTATCACCTTGCAGCGCAAAGTATGGATCATCACGTAGAAACATTGTTACTTGGGCTCGATAAGCAAATTACCTTTGCGCCCATAAACAAAGCCGATGCGGATGCACTATTGGCCGATTGGTTTGAGTTATACAAAGCACTCCGCGCAGAGCCTGTGCCATTTTTTCCGGTAAGTGGTTATGAGTACGTTAAAAGTGGCGGCGATATAACAAAAGCGATGAGCAAATTTAGCCCGCAATACATAGGGCGAGGAGAGGGCGAAAACCCGTATATCCGCTTAACGGTGCAATCGCTAAACGACTGCCAAGACGAATTTATAAAATGGAGTGATAAATTGCTCACGCCTTTATTTGAACACGCAAAGGAGAGTGACCATGCAAGCGCTTAATCCTCTTACTATGCCGCTCATTGGTCAAAGTTTAATAGAAGCCAGTGCGGGTACCGGCAAAACTTATACAATTACGGGGCTGTATTTACGCTACTTGTTAGGTATGCAAATAGAAGGTGAGTTAAATACGCCGCTCAGTGTTGAGCAAATTTTGGTTGTAACCTTTACCGATGCCGCCACCCAAGAAATTAAAGACCGCGTACGCAGCCGAATTATTGCTGCGCGCGATGCACTACTTGGGCAAGACCCAAACGACGAACTCATTGAAGGCGTAATTGCCAAAATTGATGATAAACACCGCGCCTTTGATTTACTCGATGCAGCTGCTAAATCAATGGACGAAGCCGCTATTTTTACTATTCATGGCTTTTGTCAGCGGATGCTAAAACAACATGCGTTTGAGTCGGGCGTGGCGTTTAACCTCGAATTTATTTTAGATGAGCGCGACATACTGCTCGAAACTATTAAAGATTTTTGGCGTGCGTTTGTATACCCACTTAACAAAGAGCGCACCGATGCTATTTTAGATGTGTTTGCCGCACCAGAGTCTCTATTCGCTAAAGTGGCGAGTATTTTAAATAAAGCTAATGCGCACATTACGCCACAAATAAATTTAGGTGATGTATGGAAGGCGCGTGACGAGTACATAACCCGTGTACCCGCATTTAAAAAAGCAGTATTAGAGCAAGAGTTTATAGGTGCCATTAAAGGCTCGGGTTTAAGCGGGTCTAAAACGCCAGCACGAAAAGGCAGCCTTGCAGCGCTTGAAGCATATTGCTTAGGCGGCGATTTGTTTTTTGAATTTGGCACTAACAAGTATTCGTTTGAAGTGTGGAGTACAGAAAACTTAAGTGATGTGAGCAATTATAAAAAAAATCAGCCATTATTTGTGCATCCATTACTGAGTCAGTTTGACGAGCTTGCCGCACTTAATAACACCATAAACCAAGGGCTCATAATAGCAGTTATACAACATGCAGCACGCTGGGTAAAAGCCGCAATAGTTAAGCGCAAGCAAGAGCAAAGCGTTATCACCCCAGATGACTTATTGACCAATTTACACAGTGCGCTTAATAACGAGCAAGGCGACGTACTAGCGCAAAAAATTGCGCAATTGTTTCCGGTTGCCATGATTGATGAATTCCAAGATACCGATCCGATTCAGTACGGTATTTTTAGTAAAATTTATGGGCAACAAAATACCACGCTTGCCATGATAGGCGACCCAAAACAGGCTATTTATGGCTTTAGGGGCGCAGATATTTTTACGTACATTGGCGCAAAAGAAGCTGTACAGACTGATCAGCAATTTACACTAGGCACTAACTTTCGCTCAAGCACCGATATAGTAAATAGCGTTAATAGCTTATTTGGCAAACACGCTAACAGCTTTATTTATAACGACGCCATACCGTTTAACGCAGTAGCTGCTAAAGGTAAAAAAGCGGAAGACTCTTTTTTAATTGATGGCAAACCCGCGACCGCATTCGAATTTAACGTATTTGTAGATGAAGCCGCAGACGAAAAAAACAAACCAACCAACAAAGGTGTAGGGCAAGCACATTTAGCCACTCATTTTGCTAATAAAATAGTGACCCTGCTTGAAAAAGCAAAACAAGGTAATGCCTGTATTGGCAGTACTCCTGTAAGCGCTGCCGATATTTGTATATTAGTGCGCGACCGTGTTGAAGCACAAATAATGAAAAAAGCGCTTAGCGAAGCCAAAATAGCCAGCGTGTATTTATCGCGCGAAAGTGTTTTTAGCCAAGAGCTTAGCCATCACCTACTTAACTTTTTAACGGCGCTGCATGGGCAATATGACGAGTCACTGCTGCGCGGTGTATTAGCTGGCCCGTTATTTTGTTTAAGCTATAACGAAATACACGCACTCGCCGATGATGAAAATAAATGGCAAGACTACTTAAACTTTTTTGCACAACTTAGTCATATTTGGAACAAGCAAGGCGCCATGGCCATGCTTGAGCGCTTAATGAGCCATAACCAGCTTAGCGCTAAATGGCAAGGGTTGGGATATAACGTTGAGCGTTGGCTGACGGACTTTAGGCACTTGGGCGAAATACTTCAGCAAAAACAAATAGAGCTTGAAGGCACGCTGCGTTTGCTGCGATGGTTTGCACAAAAGGTAAGCCAACAAGATGGCGAAACAGTACAAGTGCGCCTAGAAAGTGACGCCAACTTAGTTAAAATTGTTACTATGCATGCCTCAAAGGGGCTTGAATACCCACTGGTATTTATGCCGTTTGCTAGTGGCTATCGCGAAACAAAAGAAGCGCTTTATCATAATAACGGCAAACTAATTTACGATTTAAGTAAAGACGAAGATGCCCTGCAAAAAGCAGAGCAAGAGCGCCTAGCTGAAGATTTACGCCTGCTTTATGTAGCACTTACTCGCGCCGTACATTTTTGTGCGCTGGGTGTTTATAACATTGGGCAAGGGCAAAGTAGCCGCTTAGCTATGCAAAGTAGTGCACTAGGACACGTGTTATTTGCAGGGCTTGAACTTGCCAGTAGCCAAACATGGCGTACGCATTTAAGTGAGTTTTGCGACGCTAATAGCGCGATGAGCTATCAGCAATTTACCTCACAAACGTTATTAGAGCAGGGAACACTTGGTTTTAATAATAGTAAAATTGCGCAGCAAACATTAAGTGTTAATAAAGTAACGGCAAGTATAGAGCGTAACTGGCGAGCAACCAGCTTTAGCGCGTTGAGTTTTAAAAAGCACAGCGACCAATTAGCCCCAGGGCGAAGCGATGAAGATCACGAAAAAGACGAGTTTGCAGTGCAAGAGGACGAACTGCCATCACCTTATAGTTTTCCTAAAGGGCCAAAGCCGGGTAGTTGTTTGCACGAAATATTTGAACAAATAGATTTTACTAGCCCAATAGTCCACCCAACTAATACCGAGCAAAACTTATCGGAAGTTGTTAAGCGCAGCCTTGAAAAATACCACATAGGTGAGCAATGGCGAGAAGTGGCTGAAAAATGGGTGCTCGATGTTCTTGCGTGCCCCCTAGATAACAGATCTCTAGATAAGAGCCTTCTTTCATTGGGTGTACTTACACCAAGCGACTGCCTAGTCGAAATGGAGTTTAATTTACCACTTGAGAGCTTAAGTGCACCTAAGCTAAACGAAATGTTGGTTAAACATTTTGGTTTTACGCAAAGTAAGCTTGAATTTTCGCAGGTGAAAGGCTTGTTAAAAGGCTTTGTCGATTTAATATTTTGCTACCAAGGCAAGTATTATATTTTAGATTATAAGTCTAATTATTTAGGCAGTACGACAGCTGATTACGAAGGCGATATGCTTGAGCAAGCGATGAGCAGTCATCAATATCATTTACAGTATTTAATCTACACGGTAGCGCTGCATCGTTTATTAAAACAACGTATAGCTAATTACTCAATAGAGACCCATTTAGGCGGCGTGTATTACACTTTTTTACGTGGAATGCCTGCAGGGCAGGGCGTGTACTTTAAAAAGCTAACTGTAGAACAAGTGATTATTTTAGATAGCTTATTTAGCCAAGGAGCCATGCTATGAGTGATTTAAATGAACAACCTGGCTTGTTTGACGATATTGATCAAGCGCCTAGCGATGAGCCTCTAAATATTCTTAAATCACAAAATGAGGTGGCTGTAAAAAATTCAATTACTGAAGTCCCGTTACTTGAGTATTTATTAGTTGAAAAACGATTACGTGTAGTTGATGTTAAGCTCGCTGAATTACTGAGTACTAATGGCATAGAGCAAACACATAATGAACTATTTTATATTGTTTTATTACTGTGTTTATCGCAGCAAAGCCAGCATAGCTGCCTAACCTTAAATGAGGTTGATTGGAGCAATCCTTTTAACTTGCGCAAAGGTGACTTTAATAAACTCGATGGCAATGTACCCAGTACGCTAAGCCCGTTTAGTGATGACTTTAATGTACACACAGCGGTTAGTTATTTACAAAACCATGAAAGCGTTGGCGAGAGTAAGCCATTGCAATTATTTAACGAGCGACTTTATTTTGCGCGCCTTGCCGGTTATGAGCAAACACTCGCGGATAGACTATTAAGCATGAGCGAGCGAAAGCTCAATATTAATAATGAAGTATTGGCTGAACTTTTAAATACCTATTTTCCTACTGATTCAACAATTGAAACTGATTGGCAAAAAGTGGCGTGTGCGATTGCCGCAACCAAAGGCTTTAGCGTGATCACGGGCGGACCAGGTACAGGTAAAACCACGACAGTGACTAAGTTACTGGCTATTTTGCAGTCGCTTTATAAAACCGCGCCGCTTAGCATTAAGCTGGTGGCACCCACAGGTAAAGCAGCTGCACGTTTAAGTGAGTCTATTTTGGGCGCTAAAAATAAGCTCACAACGATTCCTGATGATATAAAAACACTGATACCGCAAAGCGCTCAAACGATTCATCGCTTGTTAGGTGTAAAACCGTTTACTAATAAATTTAGGCATAACAAAAGCAATCCGCTGCATTTAGATGTACTAATTATTGATGAAGCCAGTATGGTCGATTTATCGCTGATGGCTAAATTAATAGAAGCACTGCCCGCGCACGCGCGGTTAATACTCTTAGGTGATAAAGATCAACTTGCCTCAGTAGATACCGGCAGCGTAATGAGCGATTTATGCCAAGGTTTAACACTTGGACAAACGCCACGCTATTCGCAAGCACGTTGTGATGAGTTAAATAATTTATGCTTTAATAACGAGGCTAAACTTGCAGCGCAAAGTGCGAGTGAATTTAAACTCGCAGATTGCATTGCCTTTTTACAACACAGTTATCGATTTGACGCACAAAGCGGTATTGGTCAACTTGCACTTGCGGTAAACACCAATAACACCGGTATTTTAAATTACGTAGAACAAGAAAGTACTGAAGGGCGCTTTAACGATGTAATTTTAGATTACGACTTTGTAGCAAAACCGATTGAAAAACTCGTTAAAAGTGCAGCAAGTCATTATGCAAAATACCTTAACTTAATTGCCCAAGGTGCAGGTGTTGCACAAGTGCATGCTGCTTTTGCTAGTTATCAGCTTTTAGCTGCGGTACGAGAGGGCGATTACGGAGTGCATAGCTTAAATCAACGAATAGAGCGCGTGTTGCAACAGCAAGGTTTAATTACCGTTAGTCCTAATACTCACCACTATACGGGTATGCCTATTATGGTGAGCCAAAACGATTATCAACTTAAGTTATTTAACGGTGATATTGGTATTTTAATGCCAGATGAAAGTAATCAACTCAAAGCCATATTTATTGATGAGCAAGGTAACCAACGAGCATTTTCGCCTGCACGACTCCCCGCACACGATAAAGTATACGTAATGACCATTCATAAATCACAAGGCTCAGAGTTTAACTACACCGCTATGGTATTGCCACCGCTAAAACAAGCGCGCATGGGTATAAACAGGCAATTAGTTTATACGGGTATAACCCGCGCTAAAAATACCTTTGAGCTGGTGGCTGATAAAAAAGTACTGCAATTAGCAATGAATAAAAGTGTATCAAGGGCATCTGGTTTATATGAAAGGCTAACTTTTTAAGCTGTTAGTAATAGCATAGCACCGAGACGGTTAGATAAATACATTCTCATTCATGTAGAAATTAATACGCGAAAGTGGTTAAAGTTCTTATTATTTATCGCGTTATGATAAATGTCTTCTATACTAAAATTAATTTTATATTGAATGTATTCGGGCGTGTTGATCTTTGGTGGGTGAATTTGCAGCTGTGCGTTTGGTTTTTAGACAAGGCAGAGCCTATGTAGTGTGGTTATCCCCCATAAATAGGCGATAACGCAGCATAAATACCAAACATACGCTGCCCTTTGGGTTCTTTCTAGGGGCGATTAATTCTTTGTTGCTCGGTTTTTACTTATTCTTACATGGATGTAAGCCATTAGAATAACGCAGGAGCAGTTATCGAGCCCACTAGGTTATAAACCTCGTGCCGTGATTTAATCGCCCCTAGATTGAACAAATTTCAATCCACAAAGATCAACACGCCCTAGTAAGGATATTAATGTTTTTTTCTAAAAATAAACAAACTGAAATAGCCTCTTTAAAAGCAGAGCTCTATCCATTACAACAAGTGTGGGAAGGGCTTTACCGAGAGATGTTAGTACTGAACATTCTTTATGATGGCAGGATTTCGCACGCCAACGATAAATTTTTAGAAAACCTAGGCTATAGCGAAGATGAGCTAACTAATAACTCTTTTGATAATTTTATTACAGATTCGTCTCGACAATCTGTCGAATTTAAAAGCTTGCAACAAGCTATTAAAAAAGAAGGGCATTGGGGCGGTGCATTACAAGTTATGCGCAGCGATGGCAAAGCTGAATGGTTACGTTTAATAGTACATCCTGTAAAAGGGGAACAAGATCAGTTGCTCTATTTTTCTATATTCGGGAGTGTACTTACAAAAACAATTACAGCTTCTCGCGAGCAAAGCGATACTATTAAAGCTATATACCGCTCTATGGCGGTAATTGAATTTGATTTAGAGGGCCATGTTTTAAAAGCAAATGAACAGTTTTTAGCTGCAATGGGTTATCAAGAAAGTGAATTAATAGGAAAACACCATCGCACATTTTGTGAGGCTTCAGAGTACAACTCCCAAGAATATCTGCAATTTTGGGATAAATTAAGAGATGGTCAATTTATTGCTGAGCGCTTTAAACGCGTAGATAAACACGGCAATATTGTTTGGCTAGAAGCGTCATATAACCCAATCTCAAATGACGCAAATGAGCTTTATAAAGTGATGAAGTTTGCCACAGTTATTACTGAACAAGTAAATCAAGAAATTGCAATCTCACAAGCGGCCGAGATTGCTTATAGCACCTCAACCCAAACGGATAAAAAAGCAGAACAGGGCGCGAGCGTTATACAAGACACTGTTGCAGTAATGACTGAGCTGGCTATTAACATGGAGCAAGCTGCGAATGAGATTTCAGCGCTTGATCAGCAGTCGCAGCAAATATCAAGTATTGTACAAAGCATTAGTAGCATTGCTGAACAAACAAATTTATTAGCATTAAATGCCGCAATTGAAGCGGCTAGAGCTGGCGAGCAAGGTCGAGGCTTTGCCGTTGTTGCAGATGAAGTTAGGCTGCTTGCATCGCGTACATCAAAAGCAACAGAAGAAATTGTAGAAGTGGTACAGCGCAATCAATCACAAACACAAAATACGGTTGCTGTAATAGAAAAAGGTAAAGAAAAAGCAGAGCAAGGCTTGGCGTTATCTAAAGAATCTGGTGACGTGATGCAGGAAATTCAACAGGGTGCACAAGAAGTTGTAAATGCGATTGGGCAATTTACCAGTGAGCTTAAAGCTAACGGTTAGATTAGCTTTGTCCTTATTCTATAGCGGGCACTTTTAATGGTGCTCGTTTTAATCTTATACCTCAATATCCCCCTGAAACTCATTTAATAATTTCATATTTAACAACTATACCTTTGTTAACTCATTAATCAGTATGAAATAAATTCCCACCCCTTCTAAATGATAATAAGTTGTTGCATTTTTGTTCGTTGTTCCTAATACTAGTGAGCGCTTAGGCTGACAAGCTTACGCAGACCAACATGAATACCTTAAATGATAATAAAATATTAAGTACACAACATTGAGGAATTGTATGAACAACAAATACACACACAAATTAATTAAGCCAAGCCACCTAATCGGTGCGGGACTTGCTATGTTAATGAGCTTTTCTGCAGCGAGTAAAGACTACAAAATTATATTAATTCATGGCTTACAAACCTCGCAAATAACCAATAAATCGGGAAGTGATGTAATTAATGATGGTGAAACATATTGGCAATCGTACTGGAATAATCGTGCGGATGAGCGAATTGACTGGCCTGCTTATGAACGCGTTGAAGGTAAGATTGCTACCGACTGGGTATGGCCTAAATTAAAGCAAATTTCACGCTCTAATTTATGCAGTGATGGCTGTGTATTTGTAACACATTCAACAGGTGACTTAGTTGCACGCCATATTATTGATAATCAAGAAAACTGGTTAGAAAACGAAGGATTACAGCCGCTTAATATCGTGGCTACGTTTGATTTAGCAGGCGCGGGCGGTGGAAGTGAGCTTGCTGACGTCGCTGTTAGTGCTTTAACTGGCGCATCATGGAACTTTGCGGTCGATGCTGCACTCAAATGGTGGCTAGGAAGTGATGTAACCGAGGCCGTTGGCGTATTACACGATTTAAAAGTGAATAACGCCCGTAAAATATCACCATTTCCTGATGCACGTACACCTCGTTTACGCTTTGTGGCAGATGGTAATGCATACTTAGGATTAACAGGTGGATTTTTAAAAGGCAATGATGACTCTGTGGTTGCATCGCATTCTTCATGTGGTGCAAGTTCAGCTCGTTCATTTGGAAGTTGTAGTCAAAGTATTGATACTGATGGCCGCTTAAAATCGCAAGGTGATGCGGTAAATAGCTTTATGCCAAACCATTATCCAATGATGATGAGTGACAGTTATAGCCATAACGAAATACATAATGCCCAGCGCAAAGGTAATGTAACAATTGCCATGAATAACGTAAATGTGGAAGGTGACACGGTAGGGTTTAATACGTTTGATAAAACTACAGGTAGTTGGTTTTGGAAAAAACAATATCGTTATATTAAGGATTCAAATAATTTAAGCGCATCAGCACTTATTTATAATGTGATTCCATAACATAGAAGGCGTGTAGTTATACCAATCTGCATAAATCTTTGATCAATTTAACGAATTAAATTCCACTATAACGTCGTTAAAAATTTTTTATTTAGAACAACTAGATACAAAAATTTTTGCCTAGTTCTAGCGTAATTTTCTTAACGTTAAATTGACCCCATATATAAGCAGATTGGTATTAAAAACTATACCCCTTATAAAAGATTGAAATATAAAAATGAAAAAATTTTATGTCGTTGCTTTAATTATTAGCACTATTTTATTCTCGCTATGGTTTACAGGTAAAAATGATGCTCATAAAGCTGCTGAGCCAATAAAACCACAGGTTAAACACAGCGCGAACGCAGCTGACTTATCGCCTGTAAAAGTGATCCCTATAGATGTGCCTAAAGCTAAAAAACCACAATCAAAGAAGCAAATTGCGTTTAATGAAGACCTAACAAAAGCAGCGCAGCAAGTGGTGATGCAATACGAAAGTGCACTTAAGTTTCCTCCTTATTCCCAACCTTTAAGTCCTTTAGATGAAGATCGATTAAAGCCAAATCAATTTTATCCTGTGTCGAGCCCCATAGGTGAAAGCGGCGATGCTTTAACGGTAAGTCTCAAACAATATCGTTTTGTATATCCAGAAGAAATAACAATAAAGGTAAGCGCTCAAGGGCTTGGTAAAGTGGTCGTTGAACTTGCAAATACTGATACAAAGGAAGTATTAAATACCCATACGGGCAATGCGCGTGAAGGTGAGGCAATTATTACATTTAAAGAAGATGAAGATTACCCTCGTAGTTTGCAGGTGTATGTGCAGGGCGATGTTGACGGTAAAAAAGTACCTGTAGTTGCGCAAATTCAATATATGCCGCCAAGTGCTACTTTAACAGGTTTTGAAACTGCATATGCACAAGATGAAAACATTGTCGTGCCAGCTAATTTAACAGTGATAAAAAGCGGTTTGTATCGTGTTAGGGCTAACTTATACAGTGGCGATACACCACTTGCTCATTTAGTATCTAAAGAGCGGTTAGCACAAGGAAGCCAAACACTTAATTTGAAAGCTCACTGGTCGGTATTACCACAAGGTATTACAGATATGCGTTTAAGTGATTTTGTAATTGAGAAAATGTCCCCAAGCCCCGGTGAGCGTAACAGCTTTGGGAATAGTGAAATAAGTCACTTTGATATTAACGATTTTTCGTACGATAGCTTGCAACAGTTGCCATACCAGGCCAATGCACAAGAAAAGTTAAGTTTAGAGTTTTTACAAGGTTTAGCTGAGAGTTAAAGTAAAGCTTAAGATTAAATTGGTAAATTAAAGGGTTTGTATATAAATACAAACCCTTAATTCTTTACTCTTAGCTAACTAAAAGTTAGCTAAGATTTATAGTAACTACACTTGGCACTTCTTGTTCATCAATTTCACTACTTACTGGTACTTTAGGTATGTCAGGTTTATCAAGGGCGATATCGCCACCATCAATTACTTCACCTGTTTGTAAGTTTTTAAAATCAAATAAGTCAGCATCAGCTAAATGTGAAGGCACTATGTTTTGCATTGCTGTAAAAATACTTTCGATACGCCCAGGATGCTCCGCATCCCATTTTGCAAGCATTGCTTTTGTATGTTTACGCTGTAGGTTTTCTTGTGAGCCACAAAGATTACAAGGGATTATAGGGTAGCCTTGTGCAAATGCGTATTGGGCTATATCGGTTTCTTTGCAGTATGCAAGTGGGCGAATAACCATGTGCTCGCCATTATCACTCATTAATTTAGCCGGCATACTTTTTAGTTTACCGCCATAAAACATGTTCAAAAATAAGGTTTCAATCATGTCATCACGGTGATGCCCAAGGGCTATTTTAGTAGCGCCTATCTCATTTGCTGTGCGGTATAAAATACCACGACGTAAGCGTGAGCAAAGTGAACACGTTGTTTTACCTTCAGGGATAATATCGGTAACAATGCTGTAGGTATCTTCTTCTACAATTTTGTACTCAACATTTAGTTTATCAAGGTACTGGGGTAGTACATGTTCAGGGAAACCTGGTTGTTTTTGATCAAGATTTACAACAACTAGATCAAACTTTATAGGTGCCACACGTTTTAAATGCTGGAGCATTTCAAGCATTGTGTAGCTATCTTTGCCGCCTGATAAACACACCATAATACGGTCGCCTTCTTCAATCATATTGAAGTCCATAACAGCTTGACCAGTTTGGCGACGTAAACGCTTTTGCAGCTTATTTAAGTTAAATTGAGCTTTAGCTTGATCTGAGTGTGACAATTACGCCCCCTAGTAAAACAATACAGCAAAGTTATTTGCTAAAAATAAAGGGGCGTATTATACCCAAACCACCTGAATATGCGAGTTTAGGATGTAATTAAAAGCAATTTAAACACGGTATTTTTAGCAAGTAGTATATGAGCTGTTACTTGCTAAAAATCTTTTGGTTAATCTAGTTTTTTGCAAGTGGGCTCACGTAACCATCGGGTTTGAGTGCCAGTACATCACAGTCTAGGCTATCAATTACATGCTCTGCTGTGTTACCTACAAGAGCAGCACTTAAGCCGGTACGCCCAACGGTACCAATAACAACTAATTCGCTATTTAACCGCTTCGCTACATCAGGGATTACATCCTCTGGCAGGCCTTCTTCAATAAAACATTGCTCTGGGTTTAAATTAAACTCTGCAGCAAGTGCATTGGTTGATTCATGATGATGTTTTTTAACTGATTCGTTATAAAGCCCCGGGTTAAACTCAGGAATTTCGATTGCGATATTTATGGGCGTTGCAGGATAAGCATTAACTAAATTAAGTTTTGCGTTGGCAAGTTCACATAAAAATTGTGCGTCTTTAATAACGCGTTTATTAAGTGCTACATGCTCTTCATTTTCGCTAACTGCATTTACAGCAGCTAAAATATTACCGTTAGCAGGCCATGCCATTTCTTTTACAAATAAAACCGGAGCGGGGCATTTGCGTACTAAGTGCCAATCGGTCGGGGTAAAAATAACGGATTTAAGTGCACCATGTTGATGTGTGCCTTTAATTACTAAATCGTACTTTTCATCAATTACAGTATCGATTATGGCTTCGTAAGGGCGATTATGCCAAACCACTTGGGTTTCAATATTTATATCTTTGTAAGGAGAGACTAAATCGTTTAGCCATAGCTCACGATCTTTTAGTACAGCGTCACGCATTGCTTCGCGTTCATCGCCTGATAGCATGGTTGTCATTTCGTAAGAGAAGTCGTAAACCGTCATAAAAGCGGTAATACTTGCGCCAGACTTTTTAGCTAAATCTATTGAACGTGCTAAGCCGTGTTGATCGTCTTTGGTAGGGTCAATAACCGCAATAATGCGTTTAATAGTGTTCATATGCTACTCCATTTACATAACGGGTGTACATTTAGTGTAACGTAAATATAAAACAGTTAAAGGGGTAGCATATAAATTGTTGTTCTAAATCAAACTATTTAATTTGACGTGGCTTAACAATTGCCGCTGTTTTAGCCAAGGCATCATTATCTAAAATTGTAATAAATTTACCTTCTACTTTAATTAAGTCTGCTTTTTGAAAACGACTTAATAAACGACTAATAGTTTCTACAGTAAGGCCTAGGTAGTTGCCTATTTCACCGCGAGTCATCGTAAATCTAAATTCTTTACGCGAAAAACCGCGCTCACCAAAGCGCTCAGATAAGTTATAAATAAAACTAGCTAGGCGCTCTTCTGCTGATTTTTTATTGAGTAGTAACAGCATTTCTTGATCGTAAGTAATTTCGCTACTCATTAAACGCATTATTTGTTGGCGAAGTTTAGGTAATTTCCCTGATAGTTCGTCAAGAGTATCGAATGGGATTTCGCAAACCATTGACGTTTCAAGTGCTTGTGAGAAACTTGGATGAGTCATTTTATTTATCGCATCAAAACCAACTAGATCGCCAGCTAAATGAAAACCAGTAATTTGCTCATCACCTCGCTCTGATAATGTGTACGATTTAAATGAGCCTGAACGTACCGCATAAATAGCCTGTAAAGGTGCGCCTGATTCAAATAAGTAGTCGCCTTTATGGAGAGGTTTTTTTCGCTCAATAATTTCGTCTAGCTTGTCCATTTCTTGGCCATTAAGTGAAAATGGCAAACACAATTGACTAATACTGCAGTTATTACAGCTAATAGCACAATTACCTTTAGTACGGCTTTGAGAGAAATCCATAATTTAATCCGTTTAAATTTTTATTCACGACATTGTGTAGATTAATGTACCAACTTGTCGGTTGCAATAATCAATAAGTAGATACCATACCAAATTATAACACTGCCTAATACAATTCGGGTCCATGGATGGTTAATAATAGTATTTAGTTTTTGCGCTGCAACGCCTAACGTGATCATCGCGGGAAAAGTACCCAGAGCAAAGCAAAGCATAACTAAAGCACCATCTAAAGCACTAGGACTAGTCATCGCCCATGTAAGCGCTGAATATACTAAACCACAAGGCAGCCAGCCCCACAAAGCACCGTAACCTAAGGCTTTAAAAGGAGAGTTGATAGGCATTAAATATTTATTTAGTTTAACAATGTGTTGCCACACCAAGGTTTTACCAATTTTCTCTAACCACTGCAAAGTAGGGCCCAAGCGCATTATATACACGCCAACGAGGAGCATAAAAATAGCAGCAATGAATGAAAGTACTAATGAAAAGGAGGTGTTTTGCCTAGCAAATTGACTACTAATTCCTGCAACAAGTGCGCCTGCTGCCATGTAGCTAAGGGCTCGTCCAACATTATAGGCAAATGAATAGGTAAATGTTTTGCGTTTGTCACTAGCCAGTTGTAATGAGCTTGCAATACCGCCACACATAGCAATGCAATGACCGCTACCGATTAGGCCCATTAAAAATGCGCTGGTATAAAGAGGGTCAATCATTACTTTTATTATGTTGCTCTTTGTCGTCTTCAAACAAAATACTATGACCTTGCTTGTTTAAATCCGAAAACTGCTCACTTTTTACGGCCCAAAAAAATACGCCAATAGCAATAATGACAAATAAAATGGCAATAGGGATCAAAATGTAAATTATGCTCATAACTTTAATAGCCTTAGTGAATTACTAATCACAATAATTGAGCTGGCAGACATGCCAATAACAGCCATCCATGGGGCTACTAAGCCCAGCGCTGCCAATGGTAATATGGAAGCATTATACAATAAAGACAGCGCAAGATTTTGTTTAATAATACGTCTGGTTTGTTTGGCAACATTAAGTAAATGACCAATGGAGGCTAAATCGCTATTAAGAAGCACTACATCAGCGCTATTTTTTGATATGTCAGCACCGGTTTCCATAGCAATTGATAAATGCGCGCTGGCAAATACTGGGCTGTCGTTTATGCCATCACCGACCATAGCAACCACTTCGCTTTGTGAAGACCATTGCTCAACTGCGGTTTGTTTATCCTGTGGGGAACATCCTGATTGTACGCTTTCAAGTTTAAGCTGTTTAGCTACTTTTTGCCCTGCATCTGACGCGTCACCGGTCAACATATGACACGTTAAGTTTTGCGATTGAAGAGACTCTATAAGCTTTTTCGCATCGCTTTTTACTTTATCAACAAAGTAAAAACGTGCAACAACTTGTTTATTTATATATAAGCTTGCTTGTGCATTCGATTTTTTGCTATCAAACCAGCCACTTTTACCAATTGCGTAATGATGAGTTGCATCTTGTGCGCTAATTCCTAGCCCTGGATGTACTTCAACGTTATCAAGAGTATTATGAACGGGCGTGATTTCATCAAATGCGCTGGCAATAGGATGCTCAGAATAACGCTCTAGCATGGCTGCCATATCTAGCACTTGCGTTTTTGTATATTTTTTATCGATTATATCTACTTCATCAAGGCTAAATTTACCTTGCGTAAGTGTGCCTGTTTTATCAAATGCAAATAAAGTGATTTGTGAGAGTGTTTCGAGCACATGTGCTTGTTTTATTAATACGCCTTTTCGAGTAAGTGTTGCCACTGCACATGTAAGCGCGGTGGGTATCGCTAAACTCAGCGCACACGGGCAGGTAGCAACTAAAACCGAAATGGTGATCCAAAATGCGTGCTCAGGATCAATTTGGTACCAGCCGATCGCTGTAAGTGAAGCAAATACAAGCAAACAAGCTATGAACCACTGCGCAACTTTATCAGTAATTTCAACTAGTTTAGGGCGCTTGGTTAATGCGTTATGTTGCAGGCGTATTATTTGATTCAAAAGTGTATTTTGGCCAATTTTATTAATTTTTATTTCAATAACGCCGTCGTGGTTAACGCAACCAGCATAAACATTGTGACCAATAAATTTAGTTACAGGTTGATGCTCCCCCGTCATCATTGACTCATCAACGGTGGTTTTACCTTTAATTAGTTCGCCATCGGCAGGAATCGTTTCACCCGCTTTAATAAGTACTACGTCATTAAGTTTTAGTTTTTTGGCTGCAATTATAAGCTCTTCGCCACTTTCGTTAATGGTGCGGGCTGTTAATGGCAATAGTTTTTGTAAGTTGGCAGTAAACTCACTCGCTTTTAAACGCGCTCTAAATTCAAGATATTTACCTAACAACAGTAAAAAGGTAAACATGCACACAGATTCAAAATACACTTCGCCGACTTGCATAAATGTGGCGTAACAACTTGCACCAAATGCGCCAAAAATGGCCAGTGATACAGGTAAATCCATATTGAGCTGTTTTGCTTTTAAGCCATTTATAGCGTTGGTTAAAAAGGGCAGAGCACTATATAAAATAACTGGTGAGGCCAGTACTAAGCTGATCCATCTAAAATACTGCTCAAAATTACTGTCCATGCCTGAAAACATGCCAAAGTACATGGCAAATGCAAACATCATTACTTGCATGGTCATTAAACCGGCAACACCTAAACGGCGAATATAGGCTTTTGCTGTTTGTTGCTTTTGTTGGGATTCAGTATCGGCTTGAAACGGGTAGGCTTTATAACCAATCTTAGCAAGCGCAGTAATTATTTCGCTTAATGGGGTGCTGGTTTTATCCCATTGGATCATAGCGCGGTTAGTGGATGTGTTTACATCAACACGTTTTACTGAGATTAAATTTAATAGTTGTTTTTCGATAAGCCACGCACAAGCGGCGCAGGTTATACCTTCGACACTCAGTAATACTTCTGAGATATTATCGTTAGTGGCTATAAATTCGTCTTGAATGTCTTCGTTGTCATAACTTTTTATAAATGCGAGTTGCTCGGGTACCAATTGTTCCACTTTACCTGCACGTACGGTCCGATATTTGTAGTAATCGGTCATACCTTGGTCAACGATGTTTTGTGCAACAGCTTGGCAGCCAATGCAACACATTGGCTGGGCTTTATCGTCAATTATAACGCTTGCACTAAATCCGTTTGGCACATTTTCAAGGCAATGAAAACAAGAGTTAGACATAGTTATACTACTTATAATTAGGAGTAACTAAAACAGTTTGTTCGGTTGGTAACGTTATATTTTCTTTCATTTTCCAACTGCCATCTATAGGCTCAATAAATACTGAGTAGGCACCTGGTGTGTACTTATCAAGTAGTGCTGTAAATTCTTGATTGGCATTAGGGGTTAGAGTAGCGGTAAAGTCATGTGCTTTAATTGTGCGGTGGTAAAAAGAGAGTTTTAATACATGCACATTGCTGCTGTCGCCTTTTGTAAATTTAAAGCTTACGCGCTCATTGGTTACATTTAATCCGCCATGCAGATAAAGCGCTTTTGCTTTTTCAAACTTAGTAAGTTCTAAGTTGATTGCTTTACCTTTTTTGTAGTAGTCGTCAACAACCATATCTGGACCGTTACCTATTGCCGTAATAAATAGGCTAATACAGCCAATAATGGCCACTAACGGAAAAAAGATTAAAAACCAAGGCCAAAAATTCTTATACCACGGAGTAGGTTGCATAGTTGCTCTAAATTAGTTTAGGGAGGTTTATTTTATAGGATTTATACGTAAAAGACTAAAAAAAAGCCTCACAGTGGAGGCTTTTTTGATCTGGATTAATCTATTGAATTAAATAAATTAATTTATAAACATTTTATTAACCACATGCTTATTTATCTTGCGATAAACTGTAAACATAGGCTGTTAATAAGTGAATTTTTTCTTCACCTAAAATGTCTTTCCATGCAGGCATTACACCAGCACGACCATGGTTAAGTGTTTCTTCAACTGCACGTTGAGAACCACCATATAACCAAATGTTATCTGTCAGGTTAGGCGCGCCAAATGGTAGGTTATGTGCAACCGACCCTTTACCGTCAGCACCGTGACATGCGGCACACATTGCAAACTTAGCTGCACCTGCTGCTGCATCTTTTTGGTTAACAGTACGGCCAGAAAGGCTTAGCACATGTGCTGTCATTTCTTTAACGCCTTGCTCACCAAGAGCATCGCCCCAAGCTGGCATTGCAGCTATACGACCATTAAGGAGTGTTTCTCTAATTTTGTCTGGTGTTCCGCCATATAACCAATCTTTATCAGTTAGGTTAGGAAAGCCGGTACCACCACGCGCATCAGAGCCATGACATTGCGCACAGTTTTGTGAGAACAAACGCTGACCAATTTCGATGGCTAATTGACCATCTGTTTGCTCGTGTTTGTCGCCATTTTCTAGAGCAACTTGCTGCGCTGCATCACCTTCAAACTTAGAATTAACTAAATCTAAAATCGGTACCTGTGCCAACTTATTAAAAATAGGACCGAAGCGTTCTTCTGCAGCTTCATACTCTTTATCAAGCTTAACAAAGCGACCTTCTGCTTTGGCCTCTGCAACTGCTTTTTTAGATTCAGCTAAAGACGTAATACCTTGGTTAGAACTCGTCCATTTACCCAAACCTTCCCAGTTGCCTAAACCTGGGTAAGCTGCAAGGTAATATACTGACCAAATAAAAGTTGCGAAAAACATGTAAGTCCACCATTTTGGTAGTGGATTATTTAGCTCTTCAATGCCGTCAAATTCATGTCCACAGCTTTCACCTTCTTTTACGCCAGCATAGTTTTTTAAGTTCCAAACTAATAGGCCAAAGATGATGCATAAGCATGCAAGGGTTAATACAATAACCCAAATACTCCAAAAGCTAGTCATTTTTCAGACTCCTTTTCCTCGTTAGAGAGTGTGTTGTCATGTTTTTTTTCATCTTCGAAAATGGCATTAGCTGCGCTATCAAAACGGGTTTTGCTTCGCTTACTATATGCCCATGCAACAATCACAATAAACAATACTAAAATTACCAGAGTCAAAATGCCTCTGTATGTTCCGTAATCCATAATTTTTACTTCAAGTGGGTGCCAAGTTGCTGTAAATACGCGATTAGAGCTTGTATTTCTGTTGCGCCTTTGCCGTCATTCATAGCATTAACTTTATCAACATCAGCTTGAAGCTCTTCGTCGCTGCCATAACCTAAACCCGGATGTTTTGGGTTTTCTGGGTTAATAGCAAAAGTATCACGGAAAATTTGTAGTTTTTTCAGAGTAAGGCTGGTATCAACCGTATTCTCTGCTAACCAAGGAAAGCCTGGCATGTTTGACTCAGGAACCACAGCGCGTGGGTCAACTAAGTGAGCATAGTGCCAGTCGTCCGAGTAGCGCTTACCAACACGAGCCAAATCAGGACCAGTACGCTTAGAACCCCATAAGAACGGGTGATCCCAAACAGATTCACCGGCTACAGAGTAATGACCATAACGCTCAACTTCATCACGAAAAGGACGAATCATTTGTGAGTGACAGTTAGAACAACCTTCACGCACGTAAAGATCACGGCCTTCCATTTCTAAAGCATTAAGAGGGCGTAGGCCTTCTACTGGTTTAGTTGTATCGTCTTGGAACATTAGCGGAGTGATCTCAACTAGTGCGCCAAAGCTAATAGCAAAAACAGTCAGAATAGCCATAAGGCCAACGTTCTTTTCTACTATTTCATGTTTGTTTTGCGAATTTTTCTTGCTCATCATCTCACTCCGTTATGCTAATTGTGCTTGCGCGTCTAGTTTCAGAGATTCTTTCTCAGCTGAAATAGTGCGGTAAACGTTATAAGCCATAACTAACATACCTGTTACGATGAATACACCGCCTACAAAGCGCATAATATAGAAAGGATGCGACGCTTCTAAAGACTGCACAAAGCTGTACATTAATGTACCGTCAGCATTTACTGCACGCCACATTAGACCTTGCATTACACCAGAGATCCACATTGCAACAATATATAAAACAACACCTACAGTGTGTAACCAGAAGTGGGTGTTAACCAATTTAACGCTATACATACGACCTTGCGCGAATAACGCAGGAATTAAGTGGTAGATAGCACCAATTGAAATCATAGCAACCCAACCTAGTGCACCTGAGTGTACGTGGCCGATTGTCCAATCTGTATAGTGAGATAACGCATTTACAGATTTAATTGCCATCATAGGACCTTCAAACGTAGACATACCGTAGAAAGATAATGAAACAACTAAGAAACGAAGTACTGGATCGGTACGTAGTTTATGCCACGCGCCAGATAGCGTCATAATACCGTTGATCATACCACCCCAAGACGGTACGAATAGGATAATAGACATAACCATACCTAAACTTTGCGTCCAATCAGGAAGCGCTGTGTAGTGAAGGTGATGAGGACCAGCCCAGATATATAATGAAATTAGAGCCCAAAAGTGAACTACCGATAAACGGTATGAGTAAACTGGGCGACCTGCTTGTTTTGGTACAAAGTAATACATCATACCCAAGAAACCAGCAGTAAGTAGGAAACCTACAGCGTTATGACCGTACCACCACTGAACCATAGCATCTACCGCACCCGCATAGATTGAATATGATTTAGTTAACGACACAGGCACTGCCATACTGTTTACAATATGAAGTACTGCAACAGTGATAATAAAGCCAGCGTAGAACCAGTTAGCAACATAAATATGCGACACTTTACGCTTAATTAAAGTACCAAAGAATACAATAGCGTAAACAATCCAAACCACAGCGATTAAAATATCGATTGGCCATTCAAGTTCTGCGTATTCTTTTGAGCTAGTAATACCAAGTGGTAATGTAATTACTGCTAATACAATAACTAGCTGCCAGCCCCAAAATGAAAAGGCGGCGAGTTTGTCTGAGAAAAGACGCGTTTGACAAGTACGTTGTACGACGTAATAAGACGTCGCAAAAAGTGCACTGGTACCAAATGCGAAAATTACTGCGTTCGTGTGTAACGGACGTAGTCGAGAGTAAGTTAACCATGGTGTATCAAAGTTAAGTGCTGGCCAAGCTAATTGGGCAGCAATCAGAACCCCAATACTCATGCCAACGATGCCCCAAATCACTGTCATAATAGCGAATTGGCGTACAACCTTATAGTTATACTCAGTTTGTGATGCTACTGTTTGGCTCATTTTCTGGCTTCCGCTGCAATAAATGCGTTTAGAAATGAATTACCCACCTTTAAAAGTGGGGCCTACTATTTTCTCAAGCGTGTTATCTAAAACTTTCAATACATGAAAGCTTCAGAAAAAAAACTTGAGAAACCCTTATTTTTTGCGGGTGAAATGATAAATTTTTTGGCCTAAAAAAGATAGGTCAATTACATAAAATTATGACATCAATCAATGTTTGTGAGCTTGTTGTTTATTTTTTGATACAGTTTGTGCCTAATTTGGCTTAATAGTAACACTCACACTTGTTATTTGCAGTCGCGATTATTAGTATTTGCTTTTCTTTAGTGCGAAATTGTTATGCTTATATATAGGTTAAGTTTATTCATCGCGGTGTTTTTTTTATTAACAGCGTGTGATTTTTCCAAAAATACAGATGAAAAATTTCTAAAAAATGCCACATGCACAGCCAATTTGCCTTGTACTTTTTCAAATGATGTTAAAGTATGGTTAAGCGAGAAAACTCTTTCTCCCGAAACCCCATTTACTATTTTTAGTGATTTACCAACAAATATTACAATTGAAGATGCCAAGCTCAAAGGCATTACTATGTATATGGGTTACATTCCTCAGCAATTTAAAAAACATAATGGCCTGTGGCAGAGCAATACCATGGTTGGCATTTGTTCTGAGCAAAATATGCTCTGGAATTTAGAGCTAACAGTCAAAGATAATACAACCTCTTTAATACAAACACTAAATTACTCTTTTTATGTAACGTATTGAAGTAGCGACTGCAAGCTTCTGTATACAACGTACATTTTTGGTGTGAATTTGCTTTCTCATACATACGATTATTTGAGTGACTAGATCAATTAAATTATTTTTTAGATTTTGAGACTTATAAACTTCAATGATAAATAAGTGCTCTCAAAAAGTTCAACTTTAATTGCGACTGAATAAAAATCTAATCAAAAAACTTTCCAAAGTGGCTAAATAAGACTATTTAAGCACCAAGTATGCATAAATATGGTTATTAATTAACATTTAGTTTTGCGGTTTTAATAATGTGCTGTGATTAAGTTGTTAATTTGTCTGTTTTTGGTACATAGCTCAATCAATTACATTTGATTACAAAGTGAATCACTTTGGTTTCAGGTGTGTTTCTAATGTTTCTGTGTTTTCTCATGCTTTTGTTTTTAAAGTGTATTTATTAATTAACACTGAAACATAATGTAACCTATGTACCTAAAATGGTTTATCCACATTATTGCTTGATATAAATTGAGCTTCCGTTAAGTTTTCGTTCAGTTAAAAGCGCCTAAGTTGCCCACCTGACTCACTATTCTAATAAAAAGTGAGCATTACCAATAAAGGTAAATTTCCAACAAGTAGGGTTCTTTCATGAAAAAATCAACTCTTGGTTTAGCTGTAATTGCAGCATTTCCAATGTTCTCAAGTGTGCAAGTTCTAGCTGCTGAAGACTCAGCACAAGCAATCGAAAAAATTCAAGTAACGGGTTCTCGCATTAAGCGCGCAGATATGGAAACCGCTAGCCCAGTTACTATAATCGGTGCTGACGATATCGCTGCTTCAGGCGCTGTATCAGTAGATTCTGTACTACAAAAAATGACCGCTACAGGCGGCGCAATGACAAACCCAGGTATCAATAATGGTTCTGGTGGTAATGCATCTATTGATTTGCGTGGTTTAGGTTCACAACGTACTTTAGTACTTGTAAACGGCCGCCGTATGATTAACTCAGGTACAGGCGCTGCTTCTACAGTTGATTTGAATACTATACCGGTATCTATGATCAAGCATATTGAAGTACTTAAAGATGGTGCATCTGCTGTTTATGGTACTGATGCTGTTGCGGGTGTTGTAAATATTATCTTAAAAGATAACTTTGAAGGTTTAGACCTTAATGTTAAATCAGCAATCACTACTGAAGGTGATGCAGATGAAACGTCTTTTGATATTACAATGGGTGGAAACTTCGGTCGTGGTAACGTTGTAATAGGTTTACAGTACACAGACCGTGGCGATGCTTCTCAGGCTGATCGTAGCTTTTCTGATTGTCCATTAACTGAAGATGGCGATGGCAGTGCTCCATACTGTTCTGGTTCTTCTTACACTCCTAATGGCCATGTTTGGTCAGGTGATGAATCTTTGCAAGGTCAGGCTGATAATGGTTGGCACGACTTTGGTACTAGTGATGCCTACAACTATTCTCAATCTAGCTACTTATACACGCCAATGCGTCGTTTAAACCTTACTGGTATTGGTAGCTTTGATTTAACTGATGACACGCGTTTATACTCTGAGTTTACATACTCAAAACGTTGGTCAGAGCAGCAATTAGCGCCACAACCAGTATGGTTCGACTTTGACTACGCAGACTGGATGGGCGATTCTTTAATTGACCAAAATATTAACTACGGTGATGAAGTTTCTTACGGTCGCCGTATGGTTGACACTGGTACACGTGACTCATCTCAAGTAGTTGATACAGTTCGTTCTGTTATCGGTGCTGCAGGTTATTTAGATAATGGCTTAGAGTGGGATACATCAGTTATTTTTGGTCGTAATGACTCAGTAGATCGCTTAAGCAACCTTCACAATATGGGTTCAATTCAAAGCGAAATTGAAGCTGGTAACTTTAACCCACTTTCACAAGCTTCATGGTCAAGCAGTAGCTTTAGTGACTATGTTTACACTGAGCAAAACTCAGGCGGCAGTCAATTATTTATGATTACAGCTGCGCTTTCTGGTGAGTTAATGGAAGTACCTGCGGGCTTTGTAGGTTTTGCTGCAGGTCTTGAACGCCGTGAAGAAAAAGCGTGGTACACACCAGATTCGATCACTTCACAAGGTCTTGCGAATGACCCACGTGTTGATGCAACAAGCGGTCGTTTTGATGTAAACGAAGCATACCTTGAGCTTGCTATTCCTTTAGTAGCAGATGCTTACTTAGCACAAAATGTAGAATTAAGCGCTGCGATTCGTGCTTTTGATTACAGCACATTTGGTTCTGATGAAACGTGGAAACTAGGTTTAACTTGGCGTGTAAACGACGAACTAATGTTCCGTGGTGTTCGCTCTACAGCTTTCCGTGCTCCTACAGTTGCTGAGTTATACTCAGGTGATTCTCCATCTTATGAGCAAGTTAGCTTTACAGGCGCACAAGATCAGGCTGAAGTAACCGTTGGTGGTAATGATGAATTAACACCTGAATTAGCTGATACAGTTACCGTTGGTGTAGTTTACGAACCAGAATGGTTTGAAGGTTTCTCAATGACGTTAGATTACTACGACATTGAAATCGAAAACGCTATTGCTACAGTAAACAACCAATACATTGTTGATTCATGTCTTGCATCAGATGGTTCTTTAGCGAATCAATCAACAGCACTTTGTAGTTCAGCAAATATCGATTTTAACCAAAGCACAGGTCGTATCGCGTTTAATAACCAACTACAAAACGTAGGTTATGAGCAAACAAAAGGTTATGACTTAAACTTAAATTACAAATTTGATTTAGCTGGTCTTGCTTGGAATACGTCATTAGATGTTACTTACCTTGACGAGTACACTGTTGATGTTATTGAATCAAGTATTGATTACGCTGGTTTAATTACTTCTGGTATCGGTGGTTATGCTGACGTAAAAGCAAACTTTGAGCTTGATGTTAAAGGTGATGCTTGGTCTGCTAACTACAAAGCACGTTACATTGCAGGAATGGATAGCTACAGCTGT
The DNA here is from genome assembly GCF_000497955.1 of Pseudoalteromonas sp. TAE56. Classification (NCBI taxonomy): domain Bacteria; kingdom Pseudomonadati; phylum Pseudomonadota; class Gammaproteobacteria; order Alteromonadales; family Pseudoalteromonadaceae; genus Pseudoalteromonas; species Pseudoalteromonas sp. TAE56. The sequence goes on along the minus strand of NZ_AUTN01000100.1, from coordinate 26,125 downwards.
TTAGGTAAAGAATCTACATGTTATGCACCAACAACACCATCTGTTGTTTACCATGATGTGAGCGGTTCTTACTTTATCAGTGAAATGGTTTCGTTAACTGCTGGTGTAAATAACTTATTTGATAAGCAACCACCATACTACTCAGGTAACAACGATTCTAATACTGACCCGTACACATATGATGTACTTGGCCGTCGTGTATTTGCTGGTGTAAACGTTAAATTTTAACTAGCACATTAATCGTATTAAGGCTCAGTATTTACTGAGCCTTTTTTATTGAACAAAACAAAGGAGACAAGTACACTAAAACGATATTTTAGAAGGAGAACTGATTGTTAAAACAAGATGAAAACTTATCTTTTGTCATTGAACCAGAGCTTACTCCTCGTTCTGAACAGCGCATAGATCTGTATTTTTCTATCCCTAATGAAATGGGGATTAATCCGCAAACGCTCACCGAAGAATCTTACTTTAATAACCACTTTAAATCACATTTAGCCTACAACGCTAACAACATACACTTGCCTTTAGTACGAAGCCGTTTTGTGAGTAAAAACAAAGGTGAGCAGCAAGATTATCGTCAAAACCTTAATTTATTTTGTTACCAAGTACGTTTAGCCCTTGATGCCGATATTAAAGATGCGTTAAAAATTGATGAAGCAGAAGACTTTTATAAACGCGCTAACGAAGTATATGAACAAAGTGAAGGACTTCTAAAAAAGCTGCGTCGCTATACGCCAGATGATGAAAAACTACTGCCATTTTTTACCAATGCTGATAACTATTTAAGTTGGCATGTTGAGCAATCATTTTTAAAGCTTTTAGATGAAGGCCCACGTAGTAGCGATTATGCAAAAGAGCGTAACGATTTAATGCAGTTTTGTAAAAACGAAAATGCGTACCGGGCTGACAAAAACTATAATTCTGAAACCACAATGCAAGACGCTAATCGAATAACAAATAAAATGCGCTTGCTGCAACGCTTGATTGAGCATGGCGTTATATTACAGCGCCAAACACGGTTTCTTAATAGCTACCTTAAGCGATTAGTTAAGGGTACTGTAACGGCAGTTATCATGGCATTCGTGATGGTTGTTATACTTAATGCCCGCTCAACGTTTACTGAAGTCACCGCGACGCTTATTTTAATTTTAGGGGTTATTTACGGGCTACGTGAAATATTTAAAGAAGATATTACGCGTATGATTTGGCGAGCTATTGTACAAGGGCGACCTAAGTGGAGATTTAGTTTTAAAAATAGTATTACTAAAGACAAAATAGCGAGTCAGCTAATTTGGCTTGAATACACACGCTTTAAAAAAATCCCTAAAGAAGTAAAATCTATATTTTCAAAACGTCGTCAACAAAATAAACAAGCTGCGCAGTGGCTACACTTTGCAAGTGAGACACGGGTAAGCGCGAAAGAATTTTTACCTGGGTACGATACACTGCAGCAAACGCTACAATTTAGTCTTGCGCCATTTGCGCGTTATTTAAAACGTGGTGAAGGGAAGTTATATCATTTAGACAGTAATAAAATATCTAAACAGGCAGTTGAACGGCGCTACCAACTTAACATGGTGCTTGTGCTAACCGAGGAAGATAGAACACTTTATCAACGCTATAAAATAACGTTAAATCGAAGTAAAATCGTTAATATTGAGCTTATCTACTCCAAAAAATGAATTTTAGTAATTAAAAAAGGGACTGATAAAATCAGTCCCTTTTTTTAATTTATTTATTAGCTAAACCATGTTTACTATATAAAGTTACTTTGTTTGATACTAGCGTGATCTCGATATTTTTTGCTTCGTCGCCCCACACACAATTAGTATGCAGTGTTTTTTCAACACAGTTGTCCGCAGTGCCTAAAATGGTTTCAACTTCAGTCTTATCCATACCTACTTTGATTTTCTCGTAACTCTCAAGACTTACCTTAGAACAAGCCGCGAGGCTTAATGTAGCTGCGATGATAAGGAGTTTTTTCATTGTTATATCCTACTTAGTATTAATGTTTGAATTTTCTGATTTGGACAATCATGCCCATTCGTGGGTGGTCAAAGTAATGTACTTCACCACTTATTACACGTCTAAACTGAGAAAAGCGGGCTGACTCTATATCGCCATTTTCTAGCTTTTGGCTAATATCAAAATTAGCTGTAATGTATAAATAATGTCGTAAGTGTATTTTAAATAAACCGTCTAGTTCCCATTCTGCCTTTGATTGCTCCGGGTCGTTAAATAGTTCAGGTTGTGAATTTAATAAACTTACAAAATCAGGGTTTGAATAGCTAGGGGTTACGTTAGAGTCACTTTTAAGGTGTTTACCTGCGATTAAATGCATGCTTGGTGCACGCGACTTACTTGCGCCTTCAAAGCGCCAGCCTGTATGTAGAATAGGTGTTAATCCTTTGCGATCTAGCTGCCTGTACTGCGCTTTAAATTGCAGCTGTTCTGGCGCTAATAAATAAGTTTGCTGCATATCATCTTTAGCGGGCGCTAGAGGTGTAACAGGTAGCTCATCATAGCTTTGTAGGTAGTTTGTACTGTCACCACATACACCCGATTGCGGGTTTGAATTAACTAATGAATCTGTAAAAGAGCGTTTTTGAAAACGCTCATCACCATCTATACAGGCTTGCATTGCTTGCTCTGTATAAAGAGGGGTCATTAAATCTAGAGAGTTTTTATCCTCAATAGCTTTGTGCTTAAGTGTAAAATCTTCTTGCAAATACGGAGCTGGGCGCTGTTTAAATACAAGCACCTCAACCTCAAACCAGCGTTCTGCAAGTGCAGTGCTGCTAAACAAGCAGCATAAAATAACCAGCGATTTTTTTAGCAACATTAATGGCTAACCTTTTTTTCGAAATCTGCAATCATTGCAGTGACCATTTTTAAGCGTTCGCGAGCGTTAGCTTCACTAATTGCAAAGCGCAATTTATTTGCGCCATCCATTTTGTACACCTTAGGCGCACTTTGTATCAAACCAATGATGAAGCTAGGGTTAACCTTGGTATCTTGGCTAAATTCAAAATAACCACCTTTTGGGTTTGCCTCAATTTTTGTTATACCCAAATTACTGGCCTGCATTTTAAGCTGCTGCAAGCTGAACAAGTTTTTGGCTGCATCTGGCAGTAAACCAAAACGGTCTATAAGTTCTACCTGTAATTCGTCCATGTCGTCAAGGTTAGCACAACTTGCAACGCGCTTGTACATGCCTAAACGTGCATTTACATCGTGTATGTAGTCATCAGGTAATAGGGCAGCTAGTTTTAAATCTACTTCGGTTTGTTTTTGAAGTAGGTTTTCAAGCGTTGGCTCTTTACCTTCACGTAGTGCATTTACGGCCTGCTCGAGCATTTCCATATACAAACTAAAGCCTATAGTTTGCATTTGACCTGATTGATCGTCGCCAAGTAACTCACCGGCGCCACGAATTTCTAGATCGTGTGTAGCGAGGGCAAAACCCGCGCCTAAATCTTCCAATGATTCGATTGCTTGTAAGCGTTTACTCGCATCTTTAGAAAGTGCTTTGGGGTCACCTGTGAGTAAATAGGCATACGCTTGGTGATGGCTTCGGCCAACTCGTCCACGTAATTGGTGTAATTGCGCAAGGCCAAGTTTATCAGCTCTATCCATAATAATGGTGTTGGCTGTAGGTACATCGATACCGGTCTCGATAATCGTAGTACATACAAGCACGTTGTATTTTTGATGATAAAAGTCAGTCATTATTTGCTCAAGCTCTTGCTCGCGCATTTGGCCATGGGCTGAGGTTACGCTTGCTTCCGGCACCCATTCACTAATTTCTTGTGCAACACGCTCAATAGTTTCTACATTGTTATGCAAAAAGTAAACTTGGCCACCGCGTTTAATTTCTCGCAGTACGGCTTCGCGTATTAGTTCTACATCGCGTTGCCGTACAAAGGTTTTAACCGCTAAACGTTTAGCCGGTGGCGTTGCAATAATTGATAAATCGCGCATGCCGCTCATGGCCATGTTAAGTGTACGCGGTATTGGCGTTGCAGTTAGTGTGAGTATGTCTACATCGGCACGCAGAGCTTTAATTTTCTCTTTTTGGCGAACACCAAAGCGATGTTCTTCATCGACAATGAGTAAGCCTAAATCGTTAAACTTAATATCTTGCTGAATAAGTTTATGTGTACCAATAACTATATCGAGCTTACCGTTTGCCATTTTTTCAAGCGTATCTTTTTGCTCTTTAGTGGAGTTAAAGCGCGAAAGTACACCTACTTCAATAGGAAAATCAGCAAAACGGTCTTTAAAGTTTTCATAGTGCTGCTGAGCCAGCAAGGTGGTAGGCACTAAAATTGCCACTTGTTTATCATCGTTAACCGCTACAAAAGCAGCGCGCATGGCCACTTCTGTTTTACCAAAGCCTACGTCACCACATACTAAGCGGTCCATGGCTTGCTTTGATTGCATATCACCTAATACCGCTTCTATGGCGTTGCGCTGATCGTCAGTTTCTTCAAACGGGAAGCTATCGCTAAATTGGCGATATGCAGGGGCGTCTAGCGTAAACTTATTACCGGGTTTTGCTTGGCGCTGTGCATAAATGTCGAGTAATTCTGCTGCTACGTCGCGAACTTTTTCAGCCGCACGTTTTTTTGCTTTTTCCCATGCATCTGAGCCAAGCTTGTGCAGCGGGGCGCTAGCTTCTTCGCCACCAGAGTAACGGCTCAGCATATGCAGCGCCGACACTGGCACGTATAGTTTAGCTTCACTTGCGTAAGTAATCGTAACAAACTCAGTAATTACACCTGCAGCATCAATTGTTTGCAAACCTTGGTAACGCCCAACACCGTGATCGAGATGCACAACAGGTTGGCCCTCTTTAAGCTCGGCTAAGTTACGTATTAGTGCATCTTGGCTGGCTTCGTACTTGTGCTTACGGCGTCTGCGCTGAGATACTTTTATACCTAGCAGTTCTTGCTCGGTAATAATAGATAGGCTTGGTTTAGTGCCAAGTACGACACTTTGTTCAAGCGGGCTTACTATTAAACCTACATCACTCGCGCTTTTTGTAAATTGTTCGAGTGTTTCAAATTCTTTAAATTTTAAACCGCTTGGTTTTAAAATGCTCAGTAATGATTCGCGACGACCATCGGATTCAACACTGAGTAATATGCGGCCTTTTTTCTTTTTTTGCTCTGCTACATAATTTATAAACGCGCCATAAGGTTCATGCTGCTTATGATCAATTCGAATAGCAGGCAGCTCGCTAACGCTTAAGTTTTTATTGCCCGCTTTAGTACCAAGCTTTGCAAGCGATAAACGAATACGTGCAAAATTGCCTAAATTAGAAAACAGCTCTTCAATAGGCTGATAAAGCGCATTGGGTTCTAGTAATGGGCGAAGTGGGTCAACTCTGCGGTTCTCATAGCGTACATTTACATCGTGCCAAAAGTTATCTGCCGCGTGCTCTAAATCGCCCAGTTGCATAACGGTAGTTGTTTCTGGCAGGTAGTCAAAAATAGTCGCGAGCTTTTCAAAAAACAACGGCATGTAGTATTCAATACCGGCAGGCCAGTTACCTTTGCTTACTTGCATGTATACAGAGTCTTGCTGCGAGCTTGCACCAAATTTTTCACGGTAGCTTATTCTAAAACGTTCAATATCAGCGTCGTTAGTAGGAAATTCATGTGCTGGAAGTAGCTCAATTTTATCTACTTTTTCATCAGAACGCTGCGTTTCTACATCAAATAAGCGAATAGTGTCGAGCTCATCATCAAAAAAGTCGAGTCTAAATGGATGCGGGCTACCCATTGGGTATAAGTCAACGATAGAGCCGCGTATAGCGTATTCGCCATGTTCCATTACTTGTTGAACATTTAGATAACCGGCTTGCTCTAAATTGTCACGAAAGTTATGTGTGTCTAGCTTGTCGCCCACTTTAAAGTTTATTGTCGAACCGTAAATAAACGAGGCCGGGGCTGTGCGCAACATTAAGGTAGATACAGGTACAATTAACACACTTTGTTGTTCTTTTTTTAAGGTGTTTAAAGTGGCTAACCGGGCTGAAATAATATCTTGATGGGGAGAAAAGTGATCGTATGGCAGAGTTTCCCAATCAGGAAATACCATTACTGGGTTATCGGGTAATAAATATTCTAGCTCTGTTTCAAGGCGCAGTGCGCTTGGTGTATCAGGCGTAACAATCAAGACTAAGTTGTCTTGCTGTTTAACGCCTTCAGCAATGGCAATACTTAAACCACTTCCGCTTAGCTGGCCCCATTGAATTTTATCTTTATGAGATTTTACCCAAGGCAAGGCTGCCCATTGCTCAAACGCCATTTATTACTCCATTTATAGTTGGCTCTTAGCAAGTAAGAGCCATCTTGAGTTAAGTTTACTTAGTCTCGATATATTTTTGTTAGGTCTTTATAGTGATCAATTCGTCGATCACGCAAGAACGGCCAAATACGTCTTACGTTTTCTGAGCGTTTTTGATCAATTTCAACCACTAAAATTTGCTCATCAGTATTATTAGCTTCTGCTAATAATTCACCTTGTGGGCCTGCAATGAACGAATTCCCCCAAAACGCAATACCATCGCTTTGCGCACTTGGGTCACTTTCATGGCCGACACGGTTACAGCTAATTACCGGTACACCATTGGCAACAGCATGGGCACGCTGGCTAATAACCCACGCGTCTTTTTGACGAGTTTGCTCAGCAATGTCGTCGTTAGGATCCCAACCGATAGCGGTAGGGTAAATTAACACCTCAGCGCCTGCCATTGCCATTAAACGTGCAGCTTCAGGAAACCATTGATCCCAACATACTAGCACGCCTAATTTACCCACCGAGGTTTGAATAGGCTCAAACCCGATATCACCTGGGGTAAAGTAAAATTTTTCGTAAAAACCAGGATCATCAGGAATATGCATTTTGCGGTATTTACCCGCAATACTGCCATCTTGTTCTAATACAACTGCGGTGTTGTGATAAAGGCCCGTAGCGCGTTTTTCAAATAAAGAAGCGACAATTACAATACTTAGCTCTTTAGCAAGCTCACCTAATGCATTACTGCTAGGGCCTGGAATGGTTTCGGCTAAATCAAATACGTCAACATCTTCGGTTTGACAAAAATAGAGGCTTCGGTGTAGCTCTTGAAGTACGACCAGTTTTGCACCTTTTTGAGCTGCTTCACGAATGGCACTTATTGATTTTGCCATATTGTGCTGAGCGTTATCGGTATTGCTTTGTTGCACTAATGCAACGGTTAATTTTGCAGGGCTTGTCATTGTGTTGCTCCAGCTAAAAATCCACGAGGTAATTGCATTGTAATACAGTGCAGGCTGCCAAATTGTTCAATTATTGGTTGGCAATTAACGCCAATAATAGTGTGTTGTGGGTATGCTTTTTGAACTTGTGCAAGAGCACGTTCATCATTGGCATCATTATACGTTGGCACAAGCACAGCATTATTAATAATTAAGTAGTTAGCGTAGGTAGCCGGTAGGCGTGTTTGCTCATCGTCATAAGCGGCTTTTGGCCACGGTAACTCAATTAAGGTATATGGGGTGTTATCGGCAGTTTTAAAGGTTTTTAGTTGTTTTTCCATTGCATCAAGTGCGCTAAAGTGCTCATCAGTTTTATCATCACACTGCACATATACAAGGGTATTATTTGGCGCAAAACGCACTAAAGTATCAATGTGGCTGTCGGTGTCATCGCCCGCTAAATAGCCATGATCAACCCATAAAAAACGTGTCGCGCCCAAGTGATCTTTTAAAAGTACTTCTATGTCAGCAGGATTTAAATCTGGGTTGCGGTTTTTGTTAAGCAAACATTCGCTGGTTGTTAGCAACACACCATGCTCGTTTATTTCAATACCGCCACCTTCAAGTACCATATCGAGCGCTTGATATTGGTTGTTTGTGCTACTTAGCTCTTTTACCAAAGCACGATTAATTTGATTATCTAATGCGCTTTCAAATTTATTGCCCCAACCATTAAAAGTAAAATCATATACTTTTAGTTGCTCTGGTGAATCAATAGCGGCGCAAGTAAGCGGACCATGATCGCGAGCCCAGGTATCGTTGGTAGGTGTTACTACAAAATGAACACGATTAAGGGAGACGTTAGCGCTATTTAGCAATGCTGTAACATGCATTTTTAAGGCACTATTATGCGCCACAATCACAAGCTGTTGCTGCGTTGTTATATGCTTAGCAAGCTCAATATATACAGGTTCTACACGTGCTAAATTATCAGCCCAATCGGTGTCTTTATGAGGCCATGTAAGCATAACAGCGTCTTGCTCGGCCCATTCTGGTAAAAGTCTAAAGTTCATGAATTTTATATACTAATTAAGATGACGCTAGTTTAGCATTTTACATAAAGATGTCAGCTAATTATCACTGTTTAGGTCGGCCTGGTTTTGATCAAGTTCTTGACGTTTTTTAAGTTGGCGGGTTTGAGCATGTAAACTCGCTCTAACAATCAGTTCTTGGTCAGTGGTTCTAATTGCGGTAAAGAGCATGGTGTATTGATAATGTTCGCTATCTTGTTTTTCTACTGCTACAACTTCGGTGTAACAATAAACCGCAGAGGCTTCGTGGTGCAAAAATAGTTTTGTTCTAAACGCTTGGCCAATTGAGTGTACTTCGGGTGATGTAAAGCGAATACCGCCACCGCCATAGCTATCACATTGAATTGCATTATCTTGCGCTTGTTCTGAGGCCAAAATATGGCTCATTATTAAATCTATTTTACGTGACTGCGCTTGTAAAAATGTAGCTAGCTCTTGTGCTATATCGCCTAGGTTACGCAGTGGGCGTAACGAGCTTTGCTCAAGTTCACTTACTTCATTTGCTAATCTAAATAGTGGGGGAATGTCGTCTTCTAGCTCAAGCTGCGATTTAGGAACTTGTCCGTTCGATACAGCGAATAAATTCACTCTTATACTTTCATTGATTTGAAAGTACTGCTCAAACTCACCTAATCTTTCACTATTCATTATGTTCTCCACCACGTATTTATTTAATAGTAGCGTTGTGAGTACTAAATTGCTAGCAGATAAAATAACTCATACTGGGCTAAATGCTTTGTTTACATTCAATTTTTAACATACTGATTATGAAAATAATTACACTAAGACATATTTAGGGGTAGTTATAAAAAAGCGGCCAATGTCATCCTAACATTGGCCGCTTGGGTATTGATTCATCAGCGCGTACTTATTTAAGTAGAGCGGCTAATTCATGTAAATCTTTCACAACGTGATCTGGTTTTTTAGCTAATGGGTAAAGTGCTTTACCTGGGCGTGCAATGAAAGTGGTTTGTAGGCCTGCTTCTTTTGCGCCAGCAACATCCCAACCATGGGCTGCAACCATCATTGCTTCATTTGGTGCTACGTTTAGCTTTTTAAGTACCCATTCATAAGCACGTAAGTCTGGTTTGTAAATTTTAATATCTTCAATGCTGTAACGCGCATCAAAGTAAGACATTAAACCAGCACTTTCAAACTGTGCCTTTACACCTTTGTTTGAAGAATTTGTAAGGCTTACTAATTTATAGCCCTGAGCTCTAAGTTTTGCCAGTCCTTCTTTAACATCGCTGTGTGGAGGAAGCGTTAAAAGAGGCGTAACAATAGCTGTTTTAGCTTGTTCACTAGTAATATCAATATTGTTATTTTGAGCAACCATAAGAAGTGACGCCACCCCAATTTGCCCAAAGTCGTGATAGCTACCGCTTACTGTATCTACTAATGAATGGTGCAGCATAGTCGAAAACCAAAGTGGTAATAAATCTTCACGTCCGCCTAGTGCTTTACCAATAGAGGTACGCATTGACGTTAAATCAAGTAGGGTTTCGTTTACATCAAAAATAAGCACTTTGGGCTTTGCTTGTTCTTTTGGTTCATCAGCGACTGCATAACCAGATACAAGGCTTGTGCCTACAAGTAGTGAAAGAGTCAGTGTTTTTAACGATTTTAAAATAGACATTAGTTATTCTCCGATTCAAGTGCTGCCATAATATCAGTAGGTTCTGCGCGTAGGGTGTAGTCTTCGTTTAAAAATGCATATGTAATAACACCTTCTTGGTTTATCACATAGGTAGCCGGTAGCGGCAATTTAAAGCTTTTATCGCCGTAGTAGTGTTCAAAATCAATACCAAATTGTGTGTATAACGCTTGAATACGTTCATCAAGTGTAAACAATAGACCAAATTGCTCAGCTACTTTATTACTGACATCTGACAGCACATCAAATTCAAGGTCGTTTTTTTGTGCAGTTGAGAGAGTTTCATCAGGCAGTTGTGGTGATATTGCCACTAACTGAGCACTTTGAGTTTTAAATTGCGGTAAGTAGTCATTAAGTGCTTTTAGCTCTAAATTACAATATGGACACCAGCCACCACGATAAAAGCTAATAATTACCGGACCTTTTTTTAATAAATCCGCAAGCTCAATGTTTTCGCCGTTATGGTTGGCTAGGCTGAAGTTTTCTACCTTTTGACCAATTTGCAACGCATTGTCTTTAATATGCTGTGCAATAAGCTCTTCGTTTGTAGTGTTCATTAATGCTAAAACGTCAGCCGGTAACTTGGCATCTTTTTGTACGTTATAGGCATCTATTTGCGCTTTTAAACTCATGATTGAACCTCAGTAATTAGACTATTTGCAATTATAGTGTTTTACATATTTAAATAAACATTGCAAAACTGAAAGCTTCATTCGAAAATATTAAACATTGAAAAGTGCACAATGGCATCTTTATGTATAATTTAAGCGACCTAGAAACATTTATAGCAGTAGTTGAAAATAAAGGAGTGCTTGCTGCTGCTCGCGAGCAGCGTTTATCGCCTGCAACGGTAAGCCATCGCTTAAGTAAATTGGAGCGTGAGCTTGCAACAGTACTTGTTTTTAGAGATAGCCGACGAGTACGGTTATCTCCCGCAGGTGAAATATTTTATACGCGAGTTGGCGCTATAATTGAGGCATTGCACGACGCTGAACATAGTATTGGTGCACGTAGCTCATCGGTAAGTGGTTTATTACGCGTGACTATGCCCCCTTGGATTTTTTCGAAATACGTAATGCCAAGGCTTAACGAGTTAGAGCAGGCCTATCCTGAACTAAAACTTGATTTTTTAATTACGGATCATTTTGTAAATGTGGTTGATGACGCACAAGATGTGGCAATTCGTGTAGGGCAATTAAATGATTCCGGTTTACTGTCGCGAAAAATAGTAAACAACAAACGTATACTTTGCGCAGCTCCTAGCTACATAAAAAAATATGGTATGCCTAAAAGCTTAGCTCAATTAAGCGAACACTATTGGGTTTGCCTGCCGTGGCAGCGCCAATTAAAACTTTTTGATGAACAAGGTAAAATACATACTTTTAATGCGAGAACACGCTTTACCATTTCTAATTCCGATAATATGACTCAAGCAGCTATTGCGGGTCATGGCATTGCAATTAAATCAATGATAGCTATTCATGAAGATATTAAAAATGGCATTTTAGTTGAAGTTATGCCCGGTGTAATGGCACAAGATGATGCCCCAGTTTGGTTTTTGCGTCCGCAAAATAGCTTAACTACCCGTAAAACCGATGTGTTTTATGATTTTATGAAATCACTATTTTTGAGCTGCGAATAAGCGCTTGAATGAGCGTTTTACTCCAGTTAACAACAAATAACCAGTAAGCTCGGCAAGTAAGGCAATTATAATGGCTGCAATAATGGCGGCTATTATAGAGTCTTTTTTTAAAATGATTTGACCTTCAAAGCGTTGCCACACTTGTTGCTTTACATCGCTCATGCCACTGATCAATGTAAAAATATATGGAGATTGCGCAAACCTATTTACAGCGATTTGTAAGTCTTGTTGTCGCGTGTAAAGTGTACTGATATTGCTTGCACCTTTATTCACAATCCCATCATCAATATTTTTATAGTGTTTTATTAGCTTATCTAAATCATTATTAAAATACTTAGCGGCATCGTTTTTAAATGGTGCAATGGCATTTTTAGCTTCAATTAATTGGGCTGATAATGCTTGGCCAAAATCGCTTACAAATGCAGGAATTTGCACTCCAAGTAGTAAACCGAATGCAAAGAAGCTAAGTCGGATGTAATCTAAAAATTTACTCATTTATCTTCCTATCCATTTAAATAACCCAGAATTAACATTTGAGCTTGTTTTTATGTCAAAAACTCGTAATCTAATGGGGCGTGTTGACCTTTGTGGATTGAAATTTGTTCAATCTAGGTACGATTTAATCGCGGCGCGAGGTTTGTAACCTAGCGGGCTAAGTCAAAACCGAGCAACAAAGAGTTAATCGTCCCTAGAAAGAACCCAACGGGCAGCGCATGTTTGGCATTTATGCTGCGTTATCACCTATTTATGGGGAATAACCACACTACATAGGCTCTGCCTTGCCTAAATCCCAAACGTACTGCTGCAAATTCAACCACGAAAGGCCAACACGCCCTAATAATAAAAATAACAACAGGTGTATGTTAAGGATGACGAAAAAAGTAAAGTTCACGTCAACATTTGTTGATATTTCTAAACAGCTCAAACGTTTTGTATCGCGCATAGTTCAACCCGACGATGTAGAAGATATTGTGCAAGAAACCTTTGTAAAAAGCTATGAAGCTGATTTAAAGCAAGACATTCAGTTTACCCGCAGTTATATGCTTAAAACAGCAAAACACCTAGCACTAAACCATATAGCAAAGTGGGACAACAAATTTAATGATTCGTTAGAAAATGATAACGAATTACCCGTACTACTCAAATCAATGAAGCTTGAAGATGAATACACATCTAAAGAGCGCTTCTTACTTTTTTGTAGAGCTACTGAGCAACTAAACTCATCAATTCGTAAATGCTTTATATTAAAAAAAGTTTATGGCATGAGCCAAAAAGAGATCGCAGATCAAATGCAGTTAAGCCAAAGCACTGTTGAAAAACACATTGCAAAAGGATTATTACAAACCATGTTGTACATGCGTGAACATGAGCAAAGCTCTCAAATACATCCTAAAGCTCAAGCACACCCTATATCAGTTAAGAGGGTCGCAGAATGAGTAATGTTCATCAATTTAATTCAAAAGATTTAATTTTAGAAAAGTCATGTGAATGGATAAGCGCAATTGATCGTGGTTTAACTGATGATGAAAAAGAGCAATTTAAATTATGGATGATGCAAAGCACCGCCCATCAAGACTCTATATATGAGCTTGCTCAGCTTTGGGATGAACTTTCGGTATTAAATGAATTAAGTCATTTATTTCCTCAGCGTAACAATACTAAAGCATCAAAAAATAAGTGGATGTTTTCTTACTCAATTGCAGCGAGTTTATTTGCAGCGTTAATGGTGTGCAGCTACTTATTAATTAATTTAGAAAATGGCTATAACCAAGAGCTTGCAAAAGTTAATTACACTAAAATTTACAAAACAAAAGTAGGCGAGCAAGCAACGTATGTGTTGCCAGATGGCACCATAGTGCAGCTTAATACTAATAGCTTGCTAGAAGTTGCTTATAGCAAAGGCCGCAGGCAGTTATTACTTAGTCGTGGAGAAGGGCGCTTTAATGTAGCAAAAGATGCTACGCGTCCGTTTAGTGTTATGGCAGGCGACAAAAGCTTTACCGCACTCGGTACCGTGTTCAATGTACAGCGTAATACCTCATCAGATTTAGAGCTTGTTGTTACCGAAGGCAAAGTGATGATCACCGACCCTAGTGTAGCGGTTGATGCAAATGACTTTAAAGATTATCAACTTGCAGATAACAGCACGCAAAAAATTCGTCAAATTAATGCCAACATTGTTACCTCAGGCGAAAAGGTAGTTATAGAGCAGAGTGTTACAAAGCCAATTACCCAACTTTCAATGAACGACGTACAACGCGATTTGGCATGGCAAAATGGCATGCTTATTTTTAACGGAGAAGAGCTAAGCGATGCTTTAAATGAAGTAAGTCGTTATACCGCGACACGTTTTGAGCTTTCTTCAGCCGAGCTTGCCAGTATTAAAGTAGCTGGGGTATTTAAAGCGGGTGACGTTGAAGGTTTACTAGAAAGTTTACAAACTAATTTTTCGATTGATCATGAGCGTTTAGGTGAGCATGTAGTAACGCTAAAACACCATACAGAATCATAAGTAGACGTTATGCAAATCAGACTAATGTTAGATAAAGTTGCATCAATAAAGATTGAACGTAAAAAAAACATTAAAAAAAAGAGACAAAGCCATAGAGGATTTTTGTTTGTCAGCTGTTTATATAAGTTGCGCAGTAACCAAACGCATTTATTGAGTGGATTTAGTGTGCTTGCACCGGCTATTTTTAGCTTGAGTGTACAAGCAGCAACTCAAACCACTGGGCAAATGGTGCAATTTGATATAAAAGCGCAGCGAGCAGACAAAGCCTTAATTGAATATGCTAAACAAACAGAGCAAACCGTGGTGTTTTCTTATGAGTTGGCAAAGCAGTATGACGCAAATTCAGTTTATGGATTTTACACTCAACTAGATGCCCTAGAGGCATTACTAGGTGGGACAGAGCTCGATGCGGTTGTTGATCAAAATGGTTTACTGAGTATAAAACTCAAACAAATCAACAGGAATGATAACAACATGATGAAGCTTTCAGCGGTCAGTGCAGCAGTATTACCAGCCTTACTTGCAGTTAATTCGCAAGGTGTGAACGCAGCAGAAGAAGTCGCTCAAGAAAAAATTGAAAAAATTGCTATTGTCGGTAGCCGTGTAGCAGGACGTTCAGTTGAAGATTTACCCGTTCCAGTAGATATCTTAAGTGCAGAAGCGCTTGAAAATACAGGCCAAACAGAAGTTGGTCGTATGCTACAGTCTATCGCTCCTTCATTTAACTTTTCAAGCTCTGCAATTAGTGACGGTACTGATGCTTTAAGACCTGCGACACTTCGCGGTTTAGGCCCCGACCAAACATTGGTGTTAATTAACGGCAAACGTCGTCACCAAGCAAGTATTATTCATATTAATGGCTCTGTTGGGCGTGGTACTGCAGGTACTGATATGAATGCAATTCCAGCCTCTGCAATTAAACGCATTGAAGTATTACGTGATGGCGCTGCTGCTCAGTATGGTTCTGATGCGATTGCTGGTGTTATTAATATTGTACTTAAAGATGGTAGCGAAGGCGGTAAAGCGGCTATTAACTACGGCCAATATTCAGAAGGTGATGGCGAAACAATTAACCTTGATTTTAATAAAGGCTTTGCGCTAGGTGATGACGGTTATTTAAATACAACTATCAATTACCGTGACCGTGCACCGACTAACCGTGCAGGTTTACATGGCTCTTGTCAGTTTTATGGTTGTACAGAGTTAAGTGACGGTACTTTACTTGCTGGCGATCCGCGTGAGCTGACAGCCGATCGTGATACCTTCAGAATTGGTGATGCTGATTCTCAGCAGTTTGGTTTAACAATTAATACCGGCTATGAATTAGGTGATGGCGAGCTTTACGGCTTTATTACTTACTCAACACGTGAAAACGAGTCGGCTGCATTTTTCCGTCATAATGCAAATGCAGGTGGTAACCCAGTACTGCAAGATAACGATGCGACAATTCCGCTAGGTTTCTTACCAAAAATTAATACAACTATCGACGATATCTCATACAACTTTGGTTATAAAACTGAGTTTGATAACGATGCAAGTCTTGATTTGTCTTACACCTACGGTGAAAACAGCATTGATTATACGACAAGTGACACTATTAATGCCTCATACGCTAACTTTTTACGTTATGACCAAGGTTTGAGTGCAGCTGATATTCGTACAACTATCCCACGTGAAGCGTACGCTTACGGCATGGAATTATCACTGCAAACAATCAACATTGATTTTACGCAAAACTTTGATGATTATTCGTTAGCGATGGGTGCTGAAATTCGTACTGACGAATACCGTATTTTAGAAGGTAGTGAATATGCATACCGCGATTACGATACGACCAACGGTGTAAGTATTTATAACGGCTTAAGTGGTGGTGTTGGCTCTGAAGATGCATCAGGTGGTTCACAAGGTTTTGGTGGTTCGTCTCCTGCGTCATCAGTTGATGAGTCGCGTGATGTAATCTCATTTTATGTAGATGCAGAAGCTTATGTGATTGAAGATGTAATTTTATCGGGTGCACTTCGCTACGATAACTACAAAGGCTTTGGTGATACAGTAAACTTTAAGCTTGCTGGTAACTGGTCTGTAACCGACGATATTTCACTACGTGGTGCATTAAGCTCAGGTTTTAGAGCACCTTCAATGCAACAGCTTTACTTTAATAATGTAAGTACGCAATTTGTTGTTGATACTAATGGTAACTTAGTTGCAGAAGAGGTTGGTACATTTAGAAATGATTCAACACTTGCGCAAAGCTTAGGTATTCCAAAGCTTAAAGAAGAAAAATCACAAAACCGTAGTTTAGGTATTGTGTATAACGTTACAGATAATATTAATGTAACCGTTGATTACTATTCAATTGATATTGACGACCGTATTGTAATTAGTGACCGCTTAGGTAAAGGTTTATCTACAAGCCTTGATGCTGCATTAAATAGTGCGGGGGCTGGCGTAGGGCAGTTTTTCTTAAATGGTGCTGATACTGAAACTCGTGGTGTTGATTTTGTAGCAACGTGGAACACTGAAGGTTTAGGCGGTACGCTTGATTTTACACTTGCAGCTAACTTCACTAAAACAGATGTTGTATCGTTATTTTCTCCTGCTGGCTCAAGCCTTGAGACAGTAAGTGTAGATGATATATTTTCAGCGGAAGATATCTCTATTATAGAAGAGTGGCAACCAGAGGATCGTATTAACTTAAGTGCACTTTATCAACGTGATGATTGGACAGTTAACCTGTCACTTAATCGCTTTGGTGAGTACACAGTAGAAGATGGTGGACGTCAAACGTATGGCGCAGAAATTTTAACTGACGTTAAAGTTAACTACTTCGTTACTGAAGATTTGTCGGTAAACATTGGTGCAAATAACTTGTTTGACGTTTACCCAGATAAAAACGAAATAGGTAACTCTCGCTCAGGTACTATTGTGGATGCTAGTGGCAACACAGTAATAAGTAGCTCAGGTGTGTTTGACTACTCACGTCGCTCGGCTCCATTTGGATTTAACGGTGCTTACTACTACGTAGGTGCAGAATACCGTTTTTAATTAATAACCTCCCTTTCGTTATTTAACTCAAAGGGCCGTAAGGCCCTTTTTTTGTTTTAGCTTGGGCTCATTTTATTTAGAAATCAAACTTATTGAATAATCATCGTATTGCTTAATATTATTCATTACACTCATTAAAGTATTATGTGTACTGTTTTCGTCTGCGGTTATAAGTACCGAACTTATTTCATATTTAGCCGCGAACATCGCTAAATTAGACGTAACTTGCTCTAAATCAATTAACCTCCCTGAAAAATATACTCCGTTACTTTCATCAATTCTAAATAAAGCATTTTTAACAGGCTTATCTATTTGAGGGCTGTCGAGTGGTCGGTTTAATTCAATAGCCACAGGTTTTACAAAAGATGTAGTTACAATAAAGAAAATTAGTAATATGAACACTATGTCTAACATCGGGGTCATATCTACATCAGCATTATTTTGTAGTTTGGTTAGTTTTTTCATATTGGACCTTATTTTTAATTAAATGCTGCGGCGCCACAGCAAGGTTTTAGGTACCTATTAACAAAATTAGCACAGCAAAAATAAAGCGTGGTTAAATAAATATTCTAATAACATTAAATATTTGTACTAATTATGTATTAAAATGTGGTGAAATAAGGTGGTGTTTATACTGATCTGCTTAAATATGGGTCTATTTAGCATCGTTATAATGTAATGCAATTTGTTAAATTGCTTAAAAAACTATGTAGATTGGTATTAGAGGCAATAAAAAACCCAGCTCGAGGCTGGGTTCTAGTTATGCGCTATGTCAGCTTAATGCTTTTGCATACGGCTCATTTCTGCATGGCAGCTTTGCATTGTTAATAATGTTTTAGCCAGTGCAGCTTCGCAGTCAGCTGGTTGCGGTTTATCCATTGCTGCTTTAATTTCTTCAAGGGTTTTATCTTCTACCTCTTCGAGCTCTTTTACATACGTGCTGTCGTTGTGTGAGGTGAAAGTAGTCAATAGGGCTGTGTACGCACGTCGTGCTTCAACTGCGAAAGATGAGCCATCTTCACGTTCGCCTTTTTCATTAATTGCATATGGCTGCAAGCGCTCAACACTCACTTTTCGGGCATCTATCATACGCTGAAAAAGTGCACCAATAGCAGGGTCTTCAACTTTTCCCTGCGCCTTTTGATAAAAATCTATGCCGCTGTTCATAACTTGAATGATGTCAGTAATATGATTTACTTCTGATCCTTGATGGGTGTTCATAATGACCTCTTTAATTAAATGAATGTATAGTTCAATTTAATAAAAGCAATGTATGTTCCACGTTTCAATAGTTATGTAGTTATTTGATTTTATTGGTTTAATTTTGTTTTAGTAAGATGCTAAGTTAACAGGCAGAAAATTAACCTAGCAATTTTTACATTATATTGTGTAATAAAGTTATTTTAGCTCTTCAGCTACTTCAGCTACTTTTTGACGTAACCAAATGTGACTCGCATCGCGATGTAACAGTGGGCTCCAAATCATATCAAGCTCAAAAGGAGGAATTGGAAATGGTGGCTCTAAAATTTTAAGCCCCGGATCATCTAAATATATATTTGCGGCTTTTGAAGGAAGGGTCGCAATCAAATTTTTCTCTTTAGCTAAATGAATTGCCACATGGTAGTTACGCGTAAAAGTGGCAATATTACGATGCTTACCAAAGTGAGCAAGTGCTTCGTCAACCCAGCCAAGTTTTTGCACATCTTTAGGGTCCATGCCTACACCTACACCAAAACCTGTTTTGCTTACCCATATATGGCGCGCTTTTAAATAGCTGTCGAGACTAAAGTTTTCAATTATAGGATTATCGGCTTTTACTAAGCAGCAAAAACTATCTTTCCAAATACGTTTATGATGAAAAGACTGAGGTAAGTTTTCAAAACGGTTGATTGCCATATCTACTTTACCGTTTTCTACATCATGAAAGGTGACATCACTTGGTGTGAGTATATCTAAAGTAGTATCGGGGGCTTCTTCGTGCAATTTACTTAAAAGCTTTGGTGCTAATGTACTTGCAGCGTAATCACTGGCCATTATTCTAAACACACGCTTACTTTGGCTTGCCTCAAATTCTCGATTAGGAGCTAGAGTTTCTTCAAGGGTCATTAATATGCCACGAATAACGGGTTGTAACTCCAAAGCACGCTCGGTAGGCACCATACCATCGCTGGTACGAACTAAAATAGGGTCGTTAAATAAGTTACGAAGACGTTTAAGGCCATTACTCATTGCAGGTTGCGTTATACTCAATTGATTAGCAGCGCGTGTTACGTTGCATTCTCGAAGCAATGTATCGAGGTAAACGAGTAAATTTAAATCTATTTTACTTATATTCATTGTGTGTGTCCTTTAGCGCTTACCAGTGGTGAATAAAGCGCTGTGCTGTCGGGTATGGGTAAATATGACTTACCTGACCATTTTTTATATTTTGTTGTGCCTGCTTCCAAAAGCTAACATCTATAAGCTCAGGATGAGTGCTGAGTAAAAACTTCTTATACATAGGGTTTGGCATTACAAATGTACAAAGCTGCTCAGGAAATACGTCCTGTGGTGCAACAGAGTAACTTTGTCCATCCATTAGATAGTCGTCATAGCTCTTTGCTTTTGGTAATGCTCTAAAGTTCATATCGGTTAGATATTGAACTTCATCGTAATCGTAAAAAATAATACGTTTGTGCTTACTTACACCAAAGTTTTTTAAGAGCATATCGCCAGGAAATATATTAACGGCAATCATTTCTTTTAGAGCTTGCCCGTATTCTTCAATCGCGTCTGCGGCACTTTCTTCATCAGCATTTTCTAAAAATAAATTGAGTGGTGTCATGCGCCGTTCAATATATAAATGCTTGATGATCAACCATTCGCCTTCAATTACCATTGATGAGCCAATTGTTTTATGTAATTGCGCAAGTAAATTACTATCAAAACGCGCCAAAGGAAATACGACGTTAGAATACTCTATGGTATCGGCCATTCTGCCAACGCGATCATGGTTTTTTACTAGTTGATAACGCTTTAATACGGTATCACGGCCGAAGGGCTTACTTTCACCAAATTTGTCTTTTATTACTTTAAAAACATAACCAAATGAGGGAAGGGTAAATACCATCATCACCATACCGGGAGTACCCGGTGCAATTGTAAACTCATCACTAGAGTGAGATAAGTGATTTAAAAACTCTCGATAAAACTCAGTTTTACCCTGCTTATGAAAACCCACTGCGTTATAGAGCTCAGCAAGTGTTTTGTTTGGCATAAGCTGATTCAAAAACCGGACAAGTGCTGAAGGTGCATGAGTCTCTACCATAAAGTAGGCACGGGCAAAGCCAAAAATGACACGCATTTGAGATGATTTAGTTAAAAGTGCATCTAAATATAATCCGTTATCTTCATCGTGTAACACGGCGATTATAAAAGGCTGAACCCCACTTTTTGAAACAACACGACCAACAATATAAGCTGCTTTATTACGATAAAAAGGTGTGTGTAAAATATCAAAGCGCATTTGCCAAGGTTGATGATGTGTATCGGGGGCTTGTTTATAAAATGCTTTAACAAGAAGGCGAATATCACGCTCTAAATTTACAAATGGGGCTTTAAAATCAAAATGATTAATAATGCGCTTTATTGTTGGCTTTAGGCCATCAACTACTGGAAAGTATGTCCTATATTCGGCCTCAACAGGTACTGAAGGAGCATCTTTCAAAGTTGCTTCTACAAATATAAAGTCATTATGAAAATAGCGCCTATGGTACAGCCGGCAAAATACAGAGTTATAAAAGGTTTCGGCGAGTTCTGCTTGAGGGTGGAAACATAAAAAATGCTGATATATCTTTTTAACTTCGAGCCATAGGCTTTCATCTAATTGCTCTGTTGGGGTTTCTTTTTTTAGCGCTTGTGTGGTTTCGTTAACACGATCATCATAATAGCTGATACGCAAACGGCTGATATCATTAATTGCTTGCCAATCTTTTTTTGCAAAGGCGAGAGGGGCTTTGGCCGTTGTTTTTTGAAATAGCTGATAGTGCCTTTTAAAACCCGTTAAAATTAATTCAGCAATATGGCGAGGCTGCATTTGCACTCCTTAATAGTCCCTAGAGCTTATACTCTATTGTGTTAAGGGTATGTTATTTTAAGTTTAAAACCAAGATAAATATTACTTGCTAATTAAGAGTGATTTATTTGTATTGAGCTATCTTTTTTTCGAGAATTTTAATTTGTTTAGTAATAATCAATACATCTTTTTTGTACTCTTTATTAATTATTTTTAATTTTATAGTAATGTCTTTGGTAATACGCTTTTTATCATCAATGGCTAGAATATGATTTAACCGTTCTTGTTGTTTATATTCAGCACGCTCTTTATTACGATCAAGTATTGTTAGTTTATGGTTATTACTGCGAAGCTCTGCCTGTAAGCCAGATAGAAGCCTTTCACGCTCAAGTTCGTTTAGTTGTTTAGTGTAGTCAACCTTAGGACCTGAATACTGATTACCCGTTGTGTTAACTTTATAAGTCGTTGCTTCGTCGTCACACGGCAGTTGAGAGAAGATTGTGCCTTTTTCTGTTACACATTTGTAGTAAGTGGTATCGCTAAAGCTAAAAAAACTGATAAGTAAAAAGCTAGAATGGAGAATATAACGAGAAGTTTTAAACATACATGTCATCCTTGGTTTTTATATCTAACAACAATATAAAACTATAACCTAGCTTGGTGGTATATCAAGCTAGGTTAGGATAACTGTTATTGGGTAAAGGTTTTGAGCTTTTTAATACTCTGTACTAAAAATGGTATATCTAAACCTTGTTCAATAGAAAAACCTTCAGCGGCGGAAATGTTTTTAAAGTTACCATCTGAATCTATTAAGGTAATCCTATCTTTTTTATAGGCTATAACGACACCCTGAGAGTAGTTAACGCCCATATCATCTTTTTTCTTGTATAAATTAACGCCCAGCATTGTTTGCTTAGCAATGGCTTTACAATTTAAATATTGGCCAACACTTGTTGCAATTAAATCGCTAGGTTGAATAAGTCCATCTACTTTAGAAATACGTTTGTCGGAGCTATATAAAGTTGATGTTGTTACTACTTCTTGCTTGTTATTGGCAAGACTAAAAGCAAAAACCTGTGTTTTATCATCTCGTACAACGGCGTTATCGCTACTTTTAATAACTCTAATTGCGCTAGAACTATGTGCTTGATCATTTATAAAACTAAGTTCTTCCACGCCGGTTACTTCAATGCTGCGGCGCTGACTTTGCCATGCGGGAAGAGTTTGATCTCTTAAAATTGCTGCTTTATAAAAAGCTGGCAAACCATACACTAAGCTAAATAGCATATCGTCGTGATTAGTTGGCTGTAAAAACTGCTCTGTTTTGTGTAAGTTTTTATTATCGGCAACAAATTTAGCGAGTTGTTGCTGGGTTTCAAATACAAAAATATCTACATTGGCTTGTGTGTAGTCTTCACACTTATCAAGCGGGCTTGGCATTTGATAACTAATGTTTTGGTTATTAATTTTTACGTTATGTGCTTGCTTATAGCTTTCTATATCAAGCAGGTCATTTTTAGCCAATAAACTTTTAGCGGTAGTAGGGTATGACAGTGGTAGTACATTATCTTGCTTCGTTACGTCAAAGTTTAAATTTGCGTCGGCCCAAATATGAATACTGTGACTAAGTGAAAAACACACTATTAAAAATGAAATTGCGTAACGTGCAAATTTATATTGTTTTAAGCGCTCAAGGTGTTGCCATGTGTAATTACTCACAAGTAGCTGAAAGCCTAAAATAAGTAATACAATCCCACTGGCTAAAATGGTTGTTAAAGCAGGTGAACTGGTTAAACGATGCCACAGTAGAGAAATAATCTCAGGTAAGGCAGATATACTTAGATGATAACCCAAATTAACGTAAACATAAGCATCAAGGGTAAGCAGTGAAGCGCCTAGTGTGGCTATAACAGCCGCCATGCCTCGTATATGTCGTGGGTAGGGGAATATTAAACTAAGCGGAAATACCGTCAGCACAAACGCTAAAAAGGCGATAAAACTAGTGTGGCTTAACCACGTTACTAGCATATAAGTAATGCCCATAAAGCTTGTTGGTGGCGAGTCGGCAAATAAGTAGCTTAAGCTAATAAATAGCGCCAAGCCAATATTGGCAAAAGTAAACCAATGGCCCCAGCTTAATAGCTGACTCGCTTTTGATGAAAACTGATTGTGCTGCGATAAATTCATAGAGTTTATTTAACCGACTGTGATAGAGCTTTTGCAAAGTTCTCAGTTACGGCTTGTCTTTTCCCTGTTGGTACATGCTCTTTTAAGATATGCGTGATAGAATTTCCTAAACACATAAGGCTTAAATCTACCGGCGCATTGTGTTTAGTTAGCACATCAATAAGCTGATCGACGATTTGTTCTACTTCTTCATTAGAGTATTTTGATAAGATTGGCATCAGTTGGTTCAATAAAATAGTTATATTCTCGTATTTTAACACTAGAGGCGTGAAAAACAAAGATGACAACAGACGTTAAAAAATTAGTCGTTCATTATGTAGACAAAAAAGACGGCGATACGCAAATTCACCTTCGAAATGATGAGATGGTAATTAACGATAAAGTAGCCGTTTTTATCGAACAATTACATCATGCATACAATGGTAAGCCAGGTAAAGGTTACTGTGCTTTCAGTGGTGATAAAAACAGTGTTGTAGCATCTGCAATGCAAAGCTACCGTAACGATGAGCTAGGCTTTTGGCATATGACCGAGCAAGCCTCAACGGTTTTAAAAGAAGAACTTGATAAGTATGCATTTAGTGAAACAGGCTATTTAGTATTTTGTCATTATCAGTATGTTGCTACCGATTACATGTTAATTGCGATGATTAACATTAAAGAGCATTACTCTATGACGTCTGAGCTTGATTTAGCGGCTTCTCGCCATTTAGACATATCTCGCATGCAACTCGCTGCTCGTATCGATTTAACAGCGTGGGATACGCAAGCAGAAGATAATCGTTATATTTCGTTTATCAAAGGACGTGCGGGTCGTAAAGTTGCTGACTTTTTCTTAGACTTTTTAGGCTGTGAAGAGGGTATTGATTCAAAACAGCAAAGCCAAGTAATGCTTAGCGCAGTAGAGGATTATTTATCAGAGCAACAGTTTGATAAATCAGAAAAAGACGATTTACGTAAACAAGTATTTGATTACTGTAATGATTGCGTAACCACAGGCGAAGATGCAAGTGTGAGCGATCTATCTGCAACGCTTACAAAAGGCGATGACAGCCCGTTTGATAGTTTTTGCAAAGAGCAAAGCTATGACTTGGAAGAAACTTTCCCCGTTGATAAAAAAACAGTAACCAGTATGGTTAAGTTTTCAGGTCTTGGTGGTGGTGTAAGTGTCAGTTTTGAACGTAAACACTTAGGTGAGCGCGTAACGTACAACGAAGCAACCGATACACTAGTGATTAAAGGTATTCCGCCAAACTTAAAAGATCAGCTACAACGTTTTATGGAAAATGAAAAAGAGTAAACTCATTTGAGCGAGTTGAAAGTTGATTCAAGAGCGCGATATTTATATTGCGCTTTTTTTTACTGGTATCGAAATTCATTGAATCGGAACAGAGCCACTTAAAGATCTATTTCACAAAGAGAAGTGAAAGAAGAGTAAGTGAGAAACACAAGCTAATCTTATTCACGGTGTTAAATTTCGGCTGTAGATACCATCTCTCATTTTAAGCTTCAAGGTCGTATTTAACTTTCTTGGAGCTTAAACGCTTCTTGGTTTTTTATTACACCAAAACATATATGAATGAGCTTTCGCATATTTGCACACACAGCTTGCATCGGTGTTTTACCATTATTTATTAACGTTAACTTATGTCGTTTTATTGTTTTATTCCATTGCCCTGCAACAATGGCCGCCATATAAAGTTTACATCGAATTCTGGCTGGCCCAAGTTTACTGATTGATGTTCGCCCTTTTAATTTACCCGATTCATTATGCCGTGGAATTAATCCACAATAAGCCGCCGCTTCTTTGGCTTTATTAAATTTTTTAGCCGCAAATAAATACGTCAGCTCTCTCGATAATACGGGCCCTATGCCAGGGATAGACTCAAGTAGTTTCCTGTTTCTTTTTAAATCAGGTTCATTATCTATGTGGTTATCAATGTCAGATTTAAGCTGTTTAATTTCGTCATCTAAAAACGCGATAGTTACTTTTATCGATTGGCAAACACGCGCGGAAACGTTGCTGAATTCACTTGCTTCTAATCGGTTAGCTTCTCGTTGTCGGTTACTCTCAAGCGCATCTAAACGACGGATAAGGGCTTTAAGCTCTCTAACTTCTAATGCATCAGGTTGCCAATAACTAACGACTGCGTGCTTAGCACAGCCGTAATGAGCAAGCATCGTTGCATCAGATTTGTCTGTTTTATGAATTATGTTTAAAGCGTCTGCATACTTTTTAGCTTTACCGGGATTCGCTAAAATAATATTAAAGCCTTGCTCGTGTAAAAAATACATCAGTGCTTCATGATAAACACCCGTTGGTTCGAGGGTGATAACGAGCTCATTAGCAGCGCTTTTAGTTGTATTTAAAAGCCATTTTTCTATTGCTAAAAAGTCTTGATGCTTGTTTTTAAAGACTTTTGTTTTAATTTTGTTTGTAAGCTGGTCTCTCAACCACGATAAATCAATCTTCTCTTTACTAATATCAATGCCGATAAACATCATCTCTACTTACTCCCCTTGTACATACAGCATCTACTTAAAAAAAGTGTGCTTGGATACCATTCAGTTTGTGAGAATAGAAAGTCAGGGCTTTATCTACGGCGCAGTATTAAATACTAGGCGTAAAGGCAAGCTCACTGACTTCGATGTGATAAATGATAGCTAATCATTAATCAATGAGAGATACAAGG
>NZ_AUTN01000099.1:0-18309 GCF_000497955.1 Pseudoalteromonas sp. TAE56 | reverse complement strand
CCCAGCCACAAGCGGCTGCATTACAAAGGGCAGTGAATAAAAAAGAGAGCCAATAACCACGCCCTGAAAACTAAACGCAAGCTGCGTACCCGTTAGCCAAAACCAAAACTGCCCAAAAGCGTGATCAGGCGAAAATAAAACAAGTAAGTAAAACCCTAACAACGTAGGCGGCAGCACTAAAGGCATTGCAATTAATGCCTCTAAAAATGGTTTAAATTTACCGTTATAGCCAGCAAGCTTGTAAGCCAGTGGAATACAAAAAACAAGAAGGAGCACTGCGGTTATAAAGGCAAGTTTTATAGTTAACCACAGCGCGGTTAAATCACTTTGAAGCATTGTTGTCCTTTATTCTGTAACCTAATTCAATTAACTGCTGCTGCGTAGCTTCTGCCATTAAAAATTGCATAAGTTGCTTAGCGCTAGCATGCTTTTTAGTCGAGCTAATAATAACGCCTTGTTGAATTATATCGGGATATTGATTGGTAGGCAGCACGGTGTAATCTAAATATTTTTGATCTTGCGTGTTACTGTAAGCCGCCTTTAGTGATGAAACAGCCACCAGCCCTACGCCTACATTACCGCTTTCAACAAACTGAAAAGCATGCGTAATGTTATTACCGTACACATAATTTACTGGCTTTTTAAAATGGTTATTCGCGTAATATTCTGAGGCACGCCCGTATGGTGAAAAACGCGGATTAGCAATGGCTACTTTATCATTTACTTTTTCAGCTTTTGGTTGCCACAAAGCAAGTTCGCCTAACGCATAAGTGATTAAACTGCTTTGATCGGCATAACCTTCTTTAATAAGTGATTGCGGTCGAAAATCGTCAGCCGATAAAAACACATCAAATGGCGCGCCATGCACTATTTGCGAATATAAAACACCGCTAGAAGCAGCTGATATTTTCACGTCAACATTAGGTAATGGGGATTTTTTTAGTAGGGTTCGCAATACAGTTTTAAAATTACTCGCTACGGCTACTTGCAGCGTTTCTTTTGCGTTTACGCTGCACGAAAGCATGCATGCTATACACAAAAAATAACCCAACCATGTATTGTAAAGCTTTGACATTATAAGTATTGTTTCAAAATAAAATGATTTAAGTAAGCAATATATATGAACGATGTTTGCAATGCACCCGGTTTATTACCAATTGAAACTGCAATACAAAATATACTTGGCTCAATAACGCCTGTT
The DNA here is from genome assembly GCF_000497955.1 of Pseudoalteromonas sp. TAE56. Classification (NCBI taxonomy): domain Bacteria; kingdom Pseudomonadati; phylum Pseudomonadota; class Gammaproteobacteria; order Alteromonadales; family Pseudoalteromonadaceae; genus Pseudoalteromonas; species Pseudoalteromonas sp. TAE56. Next base: position 17,108 of record NZ_AUTN01000099.1, on the reverse strand, counting down.
AAAGACGTTGAAACCATCACTATAATGCAAAGTGTTGATCGCGTTTTAGCAAGCGATGTTAAATCAACTATAAACGTACCCGCTCATAACAACTCTGCAATGGATGGCTATGCGCTGTGTATTTCAGATAAAAGCTTAACTTATACACAAGTAGGTAGCGTGTTTGCGGGTCAAGTTTTTGAAGGAACGCTTACCCCTGGGCAATGCGTAAGAATAATGACCGGCGCCGCCATTGCACCAGGCGCTAACGGCGTTGTAATGCAAGAAAACGCCTCGGTAGATGGCGATAAAATTACGTTCACCGCGCAACCAGAGCTAAATGAAAACGTGCGTTTTGCTGGCGAAGATATTGCAATAGACGATGTTATTTTAAAAGCAGGCGATAAATTAAAAGCCGTTGATGTGGGGTTACTTGCATCGTTGGGTATTGCCAATATAGACGTGGTGAGAACTTTAAAAATAGCCGTACTTTCTACAGGCGATGAGCTAATTGAACCTGGTCAGCCTCTTAAACAAGGCGCTATTTTTGAAAGTAACCGCGCTGTTATTATTAGTGCGCTGCAACAAAAAAATATCGACGTGATCGATTTAGGAATAATCCCTGATGACAAAGAACTCATCACCAATGCATTTTTAAAAGCGAATGAACTCGCCGATGCCGTAATAAGCTCAGGCGGCGTATCGGTTGGAGAAGCCGACTTTACTAAAGAAGTGCTCAACGAAATTGGCGAAATTCACTTTTGGAAAATAGCCATGAAACCAGGCAAACCTTTTGCCTTTGGTAAACTAAGTAACAGTTACTTTTTTGGCTTGCCAGGTAACCCTGTATCGGCCGCTGTTACATTTAATCAGTTAGTAGAGCCTGCACTGCAAAAACTGTCGGGTCTTGGTGAAGTAAACCCTAAAATGCGCTTTAACGCTGTTACTACATCCGTTATTAAAAAGCGCCCTGGCAGAGCCGACTTTCAACGCGGTACTGCAACAATTAACGAACAAGGTGACTTGATGGTTGCCCCGTTTAATAAACAGGGCTCGGGTGTACTTTCGTCGCTTAGTAAAGCTAACTGCTTAATTGTAGTGCCAGCACAAAGCGGCAATATCGAAAAAGGCGCAACAGTAAGTATTGAGTTGCTATAAAGTATTGAGGTGTTATAAAGCCTAACATGCTACAGCTAACTGTATAATTTAGCTGTAGCGCTATGTAGCCTCTAAAATATTTTTATGTTTAGAGTTTGGATTAAACAGTTTAACTTTTCGCTACGTCCTACAAACTCTTCTTTGCTCAACCTATTAACACACTTCAGCGCATTTTTAGTCGCAAAGTATCTGTCATAACTTAGGCTTCTTTCACATTTAACACTATACGTTGAGGGCCAAGAGCCACCGGCACCTGTTGCTATGCCAACTACGTTACATGTAGCATCTATATATTGCTCCCATGCTTTTATTTGCGCTTTAACTGCATCTACTTGGTAATCATCAGTTAGTTGAGGGTAGATCTCATCCATCATTTTACTGATTTTAGTTTTGTACCTATTGCCCTCTAAATTATAAGTATTGCCCGTGTGCATTGCACCGCCTTCTGGCCAATCATCAGTACTTTGTGCAAATGCGCCAAATGATGAAATAGCAAAAGCAAACCCAATAATAATTTTATTCATTTTAAATCCCTTTAATACCAATCTGCTTATATATGGGGTCTATTTAACGTTAAGAAAATTACGCTAGAACTAGGCAAAAATTTTTGTATCTAGTTGTTCTAAATAAAAAATTTTTAACGACGTTATAGTGCAATTTAATTCGTTAAATTGATCAAAGATTTATTCAGGTTGGTATAATAGTTAGACCAGATACCTGTAAAAAACGCCTATAAAAAATGCCGCTAAGCTTAACTGAGCGGCATTATATTATTCAATAAGCTTTTAAAGAAGCCTATTAAAAACCAAATATTTTTAAATCAAAAAACTTAGTCGCCACTGTATTTATAAATATTACAGCTAGAATGACAGGAATAAACGTTGAAAGTGAAAAGTTAACGTACTTTTCCATCAAGCTTCCCGCATAATTAGGCGAACCTAAGCTTAGCTCTTGTGTTAAGCGTGCTTTTTTCCAGCGGTACATTACAAACAAACACACCATTAAGCCATTAAGCGGTAAAATTGTGTCGTAAAATACATCAACAATAATATCAAAAAAGCTCTTACTAACGCCGCCATAACTGGTGAAAGATGTAAGGCTGTCAATCATACCAAACGACATTGTACATAAAATAGTAAGTACACCGGTTGAAAGTGTAAGGATGCCCAGTGCTTTTTTACGGCTAATACCTTTACGATCACTTAGTGTTGCAGTCGGGACTTCCACTATTGAAACAAGTGAAGTAATCGCTGCAAAAAATACTAATAAGAAGAATGAGAACGCAACAATAGACGCACCTACATAACCAATATCATTTTGCAGTGCTAATAATATTTTAGGTAGGTATACAAAAATCATTGATACGGACGAATCAGAAAGTGCTGATGGGTCTGTATTTGGGTCAAAGCTAAATATCGCTGGCAACACCATTAGCCCCGCTACAAACGCAACGAGTGAGTCAGTAATAGCGACCATTTTAGCACTGCTTACAATGTCATCTTTTTTAGAAATGTACGACGCGTAAGTCATTAATATACCCATACCCAGCGATAGCGAGAAAAACGCTTGGCTTAATGCGCCATTAAGTACACTTGCACTCATCTTAGAAAAATCAGGAATAATGTAGTATTTAACACCGGCCATTGCGTTATCAAGCGTTAATACATAAGTAACTAGAGCTAGTAGCATAACTAATAAAGCGGGCATTAAAAATTTGGCGGCTTTTTCTATGCCTTGTTTAACACCACCTAACAAAATTAAGTTAACGATAATAACCACAACAGCCATATAACCAAACACAGTGTAACTATTAATAAAAACACCAAAGTGGCCAGGATCTGCAAGTAAATCTAAATTACCGAGGCCTGTTTGCGTTAAATAACCAAAGATCCAAACCGTAATCACCATATAAAATACAGCAATCATAAATGGTGTAAGCACCGCAAAAAACCCAGCTAACTTCCATTTTTTATCGTTATTAGATAATAGTTTGTACGAACCAAGTGGATCTTTTTGAGCGTTACGACCCATTGCCATTTCAGCCATCATGACTGGTAAACAAATGAATATGACAAATAAAGCGTAAATTAATAAGAATGCGCCACCACCATTTTTAGTAGCAGAAACCGGAAAACCAACTAAATTACCAATACCAACAGCTGAACCGGCCGCTGCCATTATGAATCCAAGGCGGGAACTAAATCGTTCTCTATTTTCGCTCATGCATAAAACCTTTTTATTATTTTGTATATTTCAGCGACTCTACCAGTGTTACACAGAGATTTTCAAGCAATTACAGCTTAAAAATAAAATCGAAGTGTAAACCTGTGTAAATACGCTTTTAATTCACCAATTTTCAACGCTGTGGTAGTATTGCGTTAATCAAATTTAACAATTTTTATGAGATTCCTTATGTTGTACATGATTCACTCAACAGACGTTGAAAACAGCTTAGAGCTTAGAAAAGCAGCACGCCCGGCACATTTAGCACGCCTTAGTGAGCTTGATTCACAAAACCGTCTACTTACCGCCGGTCCATTACCGGCAGTCGATAGTGAAGATCCTCAAGAAGCAGGTTTTACCGGTTCATTAGTGGTTGCTGAATTTGAATCAATTGAAGCAGCTCGAGAGTGGGCAGCAGCAGACCCTTACGTTGCCGCTGGCATCTATGAAAATACAATTGTTAAACCTTTTAAAAAGGTATTTCCTGCTTAAAAAGTATTAAACCCTAGAGCGTGCGTTGCACTGTAATTCAGGGTTTGTTCACAGGATTTTAATTAAAATTATCAGGATAAAAACGAATTTACCGTTTTTACTTGAATTTTAGTAACTTAGTTAATTAAACTAAGTGAGTCTGGTCTAGGAGTTTTCCATTATGCGCGTATTATTAAGCCTCGGTTTTATTGCTTGTGTTAGCTTAGCTAACTTTAGTCAAGCAGCAACCGCCACCCAAGCATCTCATGCTGAGGTGGACAAAAAGAAAGCCGTAATACTCGCAAAGAAAACAATTGGCGGTAAGACATTAAAGATCACTGAAAAAACAGATTTTTATACCGTACGAATACTCAAATCTGACGGCCACGTCGTTGATTTACATATTAATAAAAAAACCGGCGAAGTGAAAAAGGATTAAAAATGCGAATTTTAGTTATAGAAGACGATTTACATTTAGCAGATAACCTACGTAATGCCTTAGAAAAAGAACGTTACAGCGTGGATTTATGCCACGATGGTGAAGCAGGTCTTTTCCACATTACAGAATACCCGCTTGATATGGCCGTAGTTGATTTAGGTTTACCTAAAATAGACGGTATTGAGCTAATTAATAAAGCACGAGCACAAGGCATTACAATCCCTATTTTAATCTTAACCGCGCGCGATCGCTGGCAAGATAAAGTAGAAGGTTTAGATGCAGGTGCCGATGACTACCTTACTAAGCCATTTCATGTTGAAGAGCTTATTGCCCGTTGTAATGCATTAATTCGTCGCAGTGCTGGTAAAGCAAATCCAGAAATGACTGCAGGTCCAATTAAAATCCATACACGTTCACAACAAGTATGGGTTGATGACAAAGAACTTAGCCTGACAGCTTACGAATATAAAGTACTTGAATACTTAATGGTAAATCCGCAAAAAGTAATTTCTAAATCAGAACTGACTGAGCACATTTACGACCAAGATTTCGACCTTGATTCAAACGTAATTGAAGTATTTGTACTACGTTTGCGTAAAAAGCTTGACCCTGAAGGCGTACTAAACCCAGTAGAAACACTACGTGGGCGTGGTTACAGGCTTAAAAGCCAGTGGTAATACCGCAAATATCGTTAAAAATAAGGCAAGGATTTATCCTTGTCTTTGTTTTGTTAGTCGCACTTCCTATCTTATTTTATTCAATTGGTAAGGCGTATTACGCTTCACTTGTTGATGCGACAGAAAAAACCCTCGAAGCACAACTCTACTCGCTAATATCTGAAGTCGATTTTACTGAGCATGGTATTATTATGCCCAGCACTATTTTAGCGCCTGAGTTAAACAGATTAAATTCTGATACCTACGCAATGATCTACCGCGATGATGACCCGGTTTGGAACTCAGAGTCGGCTGTAAATTTAAACTATGTACCTCAGCAAATAGAGACCAAAGCAGGTGCTGCCGACTTTAGGCGTGTTGAATATAATAATACCGCTTATTGGCAACTTAGTCTGACTGTAATTTTAAACAACATAGATCAATCAGAACAAGCTCGCTTTATATTAGTTAAACGTAACGACGCTCTACTTCGTTTAATGGATGGCTTTAAGCAAACCCTTGTAGATTGGATGTTTATCATGGGGATTGCAATTGCAGGCCTGATGGCGATTGGTTTCATTTGGAGCGCTCGCCCACTCCAACGACTCGATAAAGAAATAAAAGCGATTGAATCAGGCGATATTCAAGAAATTAAAGGCCTCTACCCAGTAGAACTGCAAACAATAAAAGCAGATCTAAACTTGCTACTTGAGTCGCAACAACGCCAAAAGGAACGCTATAGAGCCTCATTGAGCGACCTTGCTCATGCACTCAAAACGCCGCTGGCTGTATTAAAATCAAGTCCATTGGCAAACGATGCCGATGCACAAGAACAACTCGACCGCATTAATGTGATGATCGAGCACCAATTAAAACGTGCTGCAACAGGCGCATCAGACACATGGAAAAAACAAACCCCTGTTAAGCCAGTACTCGATTCAATACTCAGTGCTATGGCAAAAGTATATCGTGATAAAGATATTATTTTTAGCTGCACTGTAACTGAAAAAGATTATTTTTTAGGCGATCAAACAGATTTAATGGAATTACTCGGTAACTTGATTGATAACGCGTGTAAAGCATGTCGCTCGCAAGTAGAAATACAAGTATTCCAAAGTAAAACCCTGTGTATTGGAATTAGCGACGATGGTCCTGGCGTGCCAGAAGATAAGCGCGAATCTTTACTTACACGTGGTACTCGCCTCGATACTTATGAAAGCGGGCACGGCGTAGGCATGGCGATTGTATCAGATTTAGTTAAGTCGTATCACGGTACGCTAACCATTACCGATGCTGATAAGTTAGCCGGCGCTCAATTTATCTTAGAGTTTAATTACAATGACAAAAAGTAACTATTTATTAAAACTCACTGCCATTGTGCTATTAGCTACAAGCCAGTACAGCTTGGCAGATGAGGCATGTACTTTAGCCGCTAAAGCAACAACCGATGAAGCTAAGCGGTATATTCAATGCCTAGATACCCAAATTGATAAAGCAAAGCAAGTACAAGGCAGTTGGATACAAAAGCGCAAATATGAGCTAACTAAATCACAAGAAAGCACAGGTAATACTCAAGTACTTCCGTTATTTATGCGTAGCATTACTAATAGCGAAAAGTACCTGGAGAGCGCCTGCCAATGGCGCTATTTAATAAAACTTCCTAATGCGACAACAGCTGCAATTAGCTATAAGCTCTGTGAAATTGAGCTTATAAATCAATTTACAGAATCACTAAAACACCCATTCTAACGAAACTAATTAGTTAAGTTATTCTGTACACTCCCCGCTCCGCTTGACAATTTATTTATATCAAAACAAACTATCTACTAGTAGATTGCTAAATGGGTAATAAAAATGACTAAACCAGTAATAATTATAGGTGGCGGACTTGCCGGCTTATACTGTGCGTATAAATTACAACAACTTAATATTCCGTTCTTATTACTGGAAGCTAAATCGCAATTAGGCGGTCGAATTTTTGCCGCGCAATCACCAATAAATAACGATGTTAGTTTTGATTTGGGCCCTACGTGGATATTTCCCCACCAACCAAAAATTCAAGCTTTAGTAAAGTCATTCAACTTGAGTATATTTGAGCAATACAACAAAGGTGATGTGTTATATCAAGCACCTAATTCCAAGCAGCCTCAACAAATTGCAGGTGCTGGAGATATGCAGTTATTTAGGCTTAAGCACGGCATGAATACCTTAATAACTGCCTTATACGCGCAACTTAATCCTGATTCTGTGTTATTAGAACACAATGTCACTGAGCTTAAAAAAGGTGATAACAACTGGCAAATTACGGTAAATCACTTAGGTAATATTAAGCACTTTACTACTGAAAAACTAATTTCAGCAGTTCCTGCTCGTATGGTTACAACACACTTAACACCTGAACTATGGGCGACTCCAACACTCATAAACCGCCTTAGTAGTGTACCTACATGGATGGCAGGACAAGCCAAATTTATAGCTACTTTTGAACATGCATTTTGGCGTGATAAAAACTTATCAGGGCAGTGCTTTAGCCGCGTAGGCCCTATGGCCGAGATTCACGATGCCAGTGCTGAAGATGGCAATTACGCCGCATTATTTGGCTTTATAGGTGTGCCCTACTTATCACGAAATCAAGTAACTCAAGAGCAATTAATTCAAGCTTGTGTCCAGCAGCTTAGCTACTTTTATGGTAAAGATGCAGAAAAGGCAACGGGGTACTTTATTAAAGACTGGGCAGACGATAAATTTGTAGCGAATAGAGACGATCAAACTCAGCCTTCACAGCACCCTGAATTTGATTTTTCTGGCTTGGATGAGCAATTAAATAACCTAAATATTCATTTTGTAGCGAGTGAGTTTGCAAAACAAGAAGCGGGATATTTAGAAGGCGCAATAAACGCAGTGGATGACGCTATTAAATTGTTTGTTAATTAATAGTCTTGTATTTACTGTTAACGTAGCCATCAAGGGCTTTAATTTTACAGCCCTTGATGGTTATAGATGTTAGTTATTTTTAGCAACGTCTTCGCCACTGCCTAGTAGAGTGGCAACCCACCTACCTTCTGCACTGGCTTCTAGGGCTATTTTTACAATCATAGTTAATGGCACAGATAAAAGCATACCTACAGTACCTAATAACCAGCCCCAAAATATTAATGATAAAAATACTACTAGCGTTGAAAGACCTAGCCCTTTGCCCAAAAATTTAGGCTCTACAATATTACCCATTACCGTATTTATTGTTAAATAACCTGCAGCAACCAATCCCGCAATTAACGGGCCTTGAGTAATAAGCGCAAGTAATACTGCCGGTACAGCCGCAATAATTGACCCTATGTTAGGAATGTAATTGAACATAAACGCCAATACGCCCCAAAGCACAAAGTAGTCTACATCCAAAATCCATAAGTAAAACGCAGCAATAATACCCGTACCTAAACTTACTAGCGTTTTAATTGCCAAATATGAATTAATAGACTCTAAAAAGCGGTCAATTTGCTTCATTTTGCTATCAGGATCTTCAAGTGCCATGTGTATTTTTTTGCTCAGCATTGGCCCTTCAAACAGCATAAAAACAACAGTTAAAATAATTAAAAACATGTTTGCCATTACGCCACCTAAACCAGTGAGCATATTGGTGGCTACATCAACCATTTTACCTGGGTCGAACATATTGATTAACTGATCTTTATTGATCAATATATTGTATTGAGATGCTAAATCTACCAGCCATACAAATTCTTCTTTGAGTTGTGTTTTATACTCAGGAAGTTGCTGCGAAAAATCATTTATTGATTGCCCTACAAGCCCGCCAAGGCTCACACCTAAGCCAACTATAATAAGCACCACCAACATAACAGCAATGCCTTTAGGAATTCGGTAGCGCGCAAAAAACCTGATTAGCGGATTACAAATAATGGCAATAAACGCTGCCAAAATAAACGGAATAATAATTACACTTGCTGCTTTTATCCCCGCGAGTACGACCACTAAGGAAGCAAAAACTATTAAGCTTTTATTTACTCCAGTTAAACTTGCCAATTTATTAATCCTTTTATTAATTATATGGCCTTAGTGTAAGGCAAAAGGTAATTAAATGAAATAATGACGAAGTGATCATAAAAGCCTGTTTTACGTATAAATTTGCAAAGCTGTTTGCTAGCGAGTATGTTTTTTAATCACTTGCTACTATTTTATTGTAAGGATTAATAATGCATATATTTGTTACTGGCGCGACGGGATTAATTGGTAAGCACTTATGCCCTTTTTTACTTCATCATAATACTGTTACTGTGCTTAGCCGAAATCCAACTAAAGCTAACGTATTACTGGGACATAAAGTTAAAGCCGTAAGCAATGTTAATACAGTAGATTTTAACACCGTTGATATTGTTATTAATCTAGCTGGCGAACCGATTGTAAATAAACGCTGGAGCGACAAGCAAAAGCAAATAATACGCGACAGCCGTATTGGTATTACACAACAAATTAGCGAAGCTATTAAAGCTTGTAGCACTCCCCCGCATACTTTTATTTCTGGAAGTGCTGTAGGCTTTTATGGTCGACAAAATAGTAACACTATTGATGAAACCTGTGAAAACCCTCACGACGAATTTAGCCACCAGCTTTGTAAAGACTGGGAAAGTGCAGCTTTACTAGCGCAATCAGAACAAACCAGAGTGTGCCTATTACGTACGGGTATTGTTTTGGCCAAAAAAGGTGGGGCATTAAGTAAAATGCTACCCGCTTTTAAATTATGCTTGGGTGGCCCTATTGGTGATGGCGAGCAAGGTATGTCGTGGATACACATCGACGATATGATTCAGCTAATACTTTTTATTATTAGACATCCTGAAATATCAGGTCCTGTTAACGCAACTGCACCAAACCCTGTGAGCAACGCTCAATTTAGTAAAAGCTTAGGCGAGGCGTTATCACGACCTGCATTTATCCCTATGCCAACCGTAGTGCTTAAGCTATTAATGGGTGAAATGTCAGACTTACTTACAACGGGGCAATTTGTAGTTCCTAAAAAAGTACTAGCTCATAATTATCGTTTTCATCATCCAGATATTAAATCAGCTTTAGAGAGCTTGGTTTAGCGGGCGTTAATAATTCTTAAGGTAGAATGCAGAAAATTGAAAAGCAATCCTTTTAACCGAATTGACCTTTTCTTATTAATACATAATAATTACACACTTAATTGAATATATATTTCATCATTTTATAATAAAGAGAATAAATCATGTTTCATTTGCCTACTGTGATCTTCCTCTCTTTTATTCTTAACTTACTCATAAGCTTATTCTTTCTCTCAATTTATAAATATAAAAAACAAACATCTTTTCTACTATTTGGTTTAGCCTGTGCCACATTTGCGCTAGCAGAAATACTGGCATGTTTGCGCTTATACATAGACTTTCCTTTGATAACCCACTACTTGGCTAGTATTTCTATGATTATGAGCCCACTTTTAATTATTATTGGGCTATATAAATATAAAAATATACAGAATATTAGTCTAATGCCTCTTTACTGCATATTTGGGTTTTCTGGTTTATTGTTATTGGCAATTTATCCTTTCGAAGCAGCAAAAATGCTAACGAGCTTAGTAATTGCCGGATTATTTATTTACACGGCGTATTTAATCAAAAGCATGAGCTTTGTTGCTAAAGCCCAGAAAAAGGCGTTGATCACCTGCTTTTTAGTGCACAGCGGTGTTATGTTTTTAAACGTAATATTTCTACTAATACCGGTACTGAGCTCGAGTATTCAGGATGTAGCAACGCCTTTACAAATTGTGCTTATTAGTCATTTACTATTAGCCACTCTAAGTGCTCTTATACTGCCATTTTTGTTATTTTCTAATAGTGAATACACGCTATCGAACCTTGCGAACACCGACTCTCTTACACAATTATTTAATCGAAGAGGCTTCTTTAATAATGCCAAAGAAACCCTTAAACAACCTAACAACAATGATAAAAACGTATCTGTAATTATCCTAGATATCGATTTTTTCAAGCGTGTAAATGATAAGTACGGCCACGACACCGGCGATCAAGCAATTAAATGGATTGCGCAGCACATAAAAGAGCAATTTATTGATGAAGGTATTTGCGCCAGAATAGGCGGTGAAGAGTTTGCTATATTACTACCAGACTATTCTCTACGAGCAGCTAAAGAATATGCAGAGCACTTACGTGAAAATATTTCTAAGCATCCATTTTATTATCAAAACTCGCATATTAACCTATCTGTAAGCGCCGGTGTGAGTAGTGCACTAAATGGTAAAATGAGTGTAAAAGACTTACTGTCGCTGGCTGATAAGCGCCTTTATCTTGCTAAAGAAACTGGCAGAGATAAAGTAGTCAGCTTTGACGAGAAAAACCTCTTAATGCAGTGCTAATTATTTTATAAGTAATTATAAAAAAGGCCCCTCTTATAAAAACGTGGTAACCCTTTGTACTTATAGCGACCAGTTCCTATTAAGTTATATCAATTAGCTCAAGTGTTTATGCAGGTTACCTCTACATAAAAAAAGCCCTTCATTCGAAGGGCTTTGGTATACACACAATAGAGTTAATAAACTACTTACAAGACAATGTAGCTTCGCCTGCCTTATTTGGCACAAACTGAATATTAGCTACAGAAATTGATGCTTTACCATTGCTGCGTAAGCTAAATGGGCTTGTTAGGTTTGCAAAATTAACACCCTTATCAGCAAAGCAACCTAAATCGATTGATACTGACTGCCATTTATTCTCAATGGTTTTATCCACTACGTTTGCTAAATCAATGCTTGCACCACATTCACCCGAGCAAGTCATAGCAAGTGCTATATCGCTCGTTAGTGCTTCGTTTAATTTAATATCAAAGCTAATCACACTATCGGCTTCAACATAGGCAATGGTATCTTCTGCAAAGCTTGTTACTATTTCAGCACTGGCTTTTTCTGTACCGCTGAAGTTAAATTGGCGCGCGTCTTCTTGTACTGTTTTGTCCTCAGTACGATATTTAATTGCACCAAATTCATGGGTACTACTCGATACATCTAAAAGCTCATCGCCCGATTTTAACAATAAGCGCCATGGTGCTACAGGTGCACCAACAAGTATATCCATACTCGTAAGCCCAGAGTTATCAAGTTTAGAGTCTTCATCAAGGTCGTCAGCTAACACATTTTTATCGCCGTACGATAAGCCAAAACCATAAGGGAGTAATGGGTCGTAATTTTCATCGCCTTTATTAACCGCAGTTTGTACTGCTGATTTAGGCCAAGAAAACGATAATTTACCTTTAAAGTTATTTTGAATCGTGCCGTCTGCCGCTTTTAATAAAACATCAGCAATACCTGCGCCTTCTGTACCTGGCAACCATGCAGCTACAAACGCGTCAGATGCGTTAAGTTCGCTGTTAACCCACATAGGTCGACCTGATATAAACACAGATACAACAGGAATGCCTTGCTCTTTTAGTGAGTTTAAAAGTGCTAATGACTTTTTATTTCCGCGCTCAAACTCAAGGTTATCTTTATCGCCGTGCCCTTCTGCGTAAGGTTCTTCACCAAATACAACAATGGCAACATCAGGACGTTGCTCAAACGTACCATCAGCGCTTAAAGTAACACTTCCACCTGCTGCAGATATTTGATCTTCAAGCCCTTTATATATCGAAGTAGCACCAGGGAAATCAGCATTTTTATTATTAGTACCTTGCCACGTAATACTCCAACCACCCGACTGTTTACCTATATTATCGGCACCATCACCTGCAACAAGTACGCGTTGATTAGCTGCGATAGGCAATAGGTTATTTTTATTTTTGAGTAACACAAGTGATTCGCGCACAGCTTGACGTGCTACTTCGCGGTGCTCTTGGGCACCAATTAGCTCTGTTTTTCCAGAGTAAAGACGCTTAGCCGGGCTTGGTTTATCAAATAAACCAGCGCGAAGTTTTACGCGTAATATTCTGCTCACTGCGTCATCAATACGCGACATACTAATTTCGCCTGACTTAACTTGCGCAATTGTATTGTTATAAAGAGGCTTCCAGGCACCTGTTGGCACCATGAAAATATCAAGGCCAGCATTAACGGCTTGCGCACAACTTTCGTTAGTACAGCCTTCAATTTGACCGTGACCGTTCCAATCGCCTACTACAAATCCATCAAAACCCATTCGTGTTTTTAATACATCAGTAAGTAGATATTTATTGCCGTGATTTTTAACGCCATTCCAGCTATTGAACGATGCCATAACCGATTGGCTACCTGCTGATAAACCGCCTACATAGCCTTGTGCGTGAATATCAAATAATGATTGTTCACTGTCGATGTTATTACCCTGATCATCCCCATCAACCGTGCCACCGTCACCAATAAAGTGCTTAACGGTACTAATTACACGCTTGTCACTTAAAAAGTCGCCATCGGCTTTACCTTGTAAGCCATTTACTATGGCTGCTGAGTAATCATGTACAATTTTTGGATCTTCTGAGTAACCTTCGTAGGTTCTTCCCCAGCGATCGTCGCGCACTACGGCAACTGTGGGTGCAAATACCCAATCAATACCCGTAGCCATTACCTCTACTGCAGTAATCGATGCTATTTGCTCGATTAAATCAGGATTATTCGCCGCGCCTAAACCAATGTTGTGTGGAAATAACGTCGCACCAATTACATTATTATGGCCATGTACTGCATCGGTGCCCCACATAGTTGGGATACTACTGCCATCAACTGAGTCATCGACAGAAGCTTGATAAAAGCTCTCTGCTAAGGCTACCCAGTCCATTGGTGTTGCATGTTTGTCGCCATTAGGGAATGCGCCACCGCCATTAAGGTATGAACCGAAGCCATATTTACGCATGTCTTCAACGGTAATATCACGAATTTCTGGCTGAATCATTTGAGCAACCTTTTGCTCAAGTGTCATGGCTTTTAAATAGTTAACTATTTTAGCCTCAATATCGGCATCTTTTTTAACGGCAATATTAAGTTTTGGCCAAATTTGCGCTGTTTTAGATAACGTTTCATTAGTTTCAACCGATGTCACTGCGTCGTTTGAACAAGCCGATAAAGTACCTACTGATGCAATTAATGTTGCTAAGGCTATTTTATTAAGTGTAAAAGGGGTTTTCATTATAGAGTCTCCTGCGCATGAACTGGTTTGCTACCGCTTAAACCATAGAACACGATAAATATGTAACATAAAATAGGTAAAACATACGAAAGTTGAACACCCACACTGTCAGCAAGTGCACCTTGTAAAAGTGGCACTATTGCACCACCCACAATCGCCAAACACAAAATACCAGAGCCTTGAGCTGTATGTTTGCCAAGTCCATTTAACGCTAAACTAAAAATAGTGGGGAACATAATAGAATTGAATAAACCAACCAATAGTATTGACCACATTGCTAATTGACCCGACGTGCTCATGGCAATAACAACTAAAATAATAGCCATGGTTGCGTTAAAGCCAAGTACTTTACCAGCAGGTAATTTTTGCATTACAGCAGCACCAATAAAACGCCCAACCATAGCACCACCAAAATAATAAGTGATGTAATGAGCTGCAGCATGCTCTTTTAGCCCTGCTATATTTTCTTGTGCTAAAAAGCTTACTAAAAAGCTACCAATTGCCACTTCGGCGCCTACATACATAAATATACCCACAGCACCTAATACAAGATGGCGATACTGCCAAGCACTGCCTTCAATTACCTCTGATTTTTCGGCTTCTGCTTTTTGCTCGCTCATAATGTCTGGTAATTTAAGCCATGCAAAAATACCGGCTAGTAAAATAAGCATTGCAGCTAAAAGGAGGTAAGGAAGTTGTACTGATTCTGCATTTTGTGCAGGTGTTAAAAAGGCTTCTGACGCTGAGTCCAGAATTAACAGAGCACCAAATGATGGCGCAACCGTAGTACCTAACGCGTTAAAAGCTTGGGTTAGTGTTAAACGAGACGACGCAGTTTTTGCTGAACCCAACAAACTTACATAAGGATTTGCAGATACTTGTAATAACGTTATGCCACTGGCTAGTACAAATAAAGCAAATAAAAACACAGGATAACTATGTAAAGACGCTGCTGGGTAAAATAAGATACACCCTACTGCCGCAATTAAAAGCCCAACCACGATTCCTTTTTTATAACCAAGCTTTTTAACAATGTATCCACTAGGGAGTGACATTAAAAAGTAAGCGCCAAAAAAGCAAAACTGCACAAGCATTGCTTGAACATAAGTTAAATCGAAAACCGCTTTTAAATGCGGAATCAAAATATCATTTAAGCAGGTAATAAAACCCCACATAAAAAATAGTGAAGTTAAAGATGTAAGTGCAAAACCATAGTTTTTATCTTGGTGGTTTTGCGACTGTGTGTGTGATGTCAGTGGTGCTGAACTAGCCATGTGCTCTCCGCAATTTATTATTATAAATTGATCTTCAGTAAGTAATTAATACAAACCCCGCTAAGGCGCAGTATTAAAGAGTTGACCTGAAGATTAATTAACATTAATCTAAAAATGTAAGCGCTTTCACGGCTAATTAAATACGAACATGTTACATATTTCAACAACTTTTATTTTTAATAATGTTTTGTAACCGCTGAAAGTCAGTAAAAATAGGCGCTAAGCGTGCAATTAAGTTCTCAAAAAGGTTTGTAACCAATGACAAAAATATCATTACCATTTAATTCACCTCTATTAACAAAAGACTTTGTTTATGGTGTAGCAACAGCATCATTTCAGATAGAGGGCGGGTATGAGCATCGCTTACCGTGTATTTGGGATACCTTTTGTAGTACTGCAGGTAAAATTGCTGATAATTCACATGGTCATATTGCCTGCGATCATTACAACAATTGGCAACAAGACATAGATTTAATAGAGTCTCTAGGTGTTGATGCTTACAGGCTTTCTATTTCATGGCCTCGCGTTATGACTCAAGACGGAAAGTTAAATCCTGTAGATACCATCTCTCATTTTAAGCTTCAAGGTCGTATTTAACTTTCTTGGAGCTTAAACGCTTCTTGGTTTTTTATTACACCAAAACATATATGAATGAGCTTTCGCATATTTGCACACACAGCTTGCATCGGTGTTTTACCATTATTTATTAACGTTAACTTATGTCGTTTTATTGTTTTATTCCATTGCCCTGCAACAATGGCCGCCATATAAAGTTTACATCGAATTCTGGCTGGCCCAAGTTTACTGATTGATGTTCGCCCTTTTAATTTACCCGATTCATTATGCCGTGGAATTAATCCACAATAAGCCGCCGCTTCTTTGGCTTTATTAAATTTTTTAGCCGCAAATAAATACGTCAGCTCTCTCGATAATACGGGCCCTATGCCAGGGATAGACTCAAGTAGTTTCCTGTTTCTTTTTAAATCAGGTTCATTATCTATGTGGTTATCAATGTCAGATTTAAGCTGTTTAATTTCGTCATCTAAAAACGCGATAGTTACTTTTATCGATTGGCAAACACGCGCGGAAACGTTGCTGAATTCACTTGCTTCTAATCGGTTAGCTTCTCGTTGTCGGTTACTCTCAAGCGCATCTAAACGACGGATAAGGGCTTTAAGCTCTCTAACTTCTAATGCATCAGGTTGCCAATAACTAACGACTGCGTGCTTAGCACAGCCGTAATGAGCAAGCATCGTTGCATCAGATTTGTCTGTTTTATGAATTATGTTTAAAGCGTCTGCATACTTTTTAGCTTTACCGGGATTCGCTAAAATAATATTAAAGCCTTGCTCGTGTAAAAAATACATCAGTGCTTCATGATAAACACCCGTTGGTTCGAGGGTGATAACGAGCTCATTAGCAGCGCTTTTAGTTGTATTTAAAAGCCATTTTTCTATTGCTAAAAAGTCTTGATGCTTGTTTTTAAAGACTTTTGTTTTAATTTTGTTTGTAAGCTGGTCTCTCAACCACGATAAATCAATCTTCTCTTTACTAATATCAATGCCGATAAACATCATCTCTACTTACTCCCCTTGTACATACAGCATCTACTTAAAAAAAGTGTGCTTGGATACCATTCAGTTTGTGAGAATAGAAAGTCAGGGCTTTATCTACGGCGCAGTATTAAATACTAGGCGTAAAGGCAAGCTCACTGACTTCGATGTGATAAATGATAGCTAATCATTAATCAATGAGAGATACAAGG
>NZ_AUTN01000098.1:0-8272 GCF_000497955.1 Pseudoalteromonas sp. TAE56 | reverse complement strand
CCTGCCTCTACTCTCATTTCTTGGTTAAACCCTTCATGAATTATTGATTTGCAATTTGCGAATCAAAATAATAAAAACCACATTTATAAACTTCAATCTACTGATAATAAAAATAAAAACCCTTGGTCTCATACTTGCTACCTATATATTAAGCAAATTGAGGGAAAGGCTTATGTTAAAATTTACTTTTATACTATTACTAATATCTTTTAGCGCCATAGGCAGTGAAAGTCATTTAGATTATATAGAAAATGCAAATGGTGAGCGGGTACAAAAAGTATCACACTTAGTTAAATGGACACATACTCGCTTTGTTTTTACCCGTGATATTTCGCGTATAGCACTTGGCCACGAAACAACGCTTGATGTGAACGTGGTTAATGGTCGCGAGCTACTAATTTTAGCTAAAAAGTTGGGCCGTACATCTATGATGGTGTGGTACGACGATAAAAGCTCGGAAACATTTCACTATTTTACAAACCACATTTGAGCTGGTCGGTATCGATTTAGTAAATAACCTTATCATTAGTGAAACACTGAGCTTAATAGGGATTGAGCCAGGTATTACATATTGCAAAACATCACTTAATTTAGTTAATGCAGAACAAGTAATTAATATCATCACAGGCGAACCTGCTCTTAGTAGTTTAACGCCACCATTTAAAGTTTTACTGCCAGTACATAGCGGCCAAAACAGTACAACGTGGATACATACTCCCCCAAAAGGGGAAGGAGAACGTCAATGAACGCCTCAAATATATTTACCTCACATGCTAATTTAGCAGATACACCAACTGATGAAATATCAACAGAAATTAAAGAAACGCTAACGCTACTAAAACAGTTTTATGATGTTCCAATTGTTAAATTTATCGATTTTAGAGAGGTTTATTCAGAGCAGTTAATAACCTGCAACGATAAAGAAAGTGTCGAAAATGAGTTATTAAGCTATCAACAACGCTGCACACAAGAAAAACTATATTTATTTGAAGATACCTTTTTTGATGATGTATCAAACAACACGCACAAATTAATTCGTTTTTATGCACAATATCTAATTTATAGTGTCACTAATAAATTCATTGGCGTAGTGCTGATGGCTGATTTAGCACCTAAAACATTAATAGGTTCACAAAAAAATCAGTTTATTTCATTTGCTCAATTATTGCAGACACAGTTAAATAAAAATTCAGATTCAGTAAGTAATCAAAGTACTAATCCTGTGAAAAAAATTATGGGGAAAAGTATATTCATGTATTTAGTTTAGCGCCCGTGGCATTCTTAATTGCATTAGTATTATGCTCATTCACTGCTTTATACTATAGAAAAAAAGGAGCTGCAAAGTAATTACAATGAACAAACTCAGCAATTACGTAAAACGTTATTTAATGCCCTAGAGCGATTTGATAATCAAGGATTATATATATCGCAAAAAGATTTAGTTATCGCAGGCTTTTTACAAAGCCAAAATAGCTATACAAAAGAGCAGCTTAATGATTTAGTACAGAGTCAGGTTTCACAAAGCTTAACTTATAAAGGGTATGTTGTGTTTGATTCTGAGTATAACCAACTTGCACTTTGGTCAAAAAATAATTTTGATTTAGCCGCGTATGGATTTAAAAACTGGTTAGAAAAATTCAATAATAGAGCGAATAAACAAGCAGTAGAAGTATTTACTGTTGCAGATACGGCCTTCTTAATTTCTGAAATAAAAATTAAACAAGGCTCTATTTATACACTTACAGCATTTTATTTAAGTAAGTTTTTAAAAGCCGTTATTGGCAAATTAAGCACTGAAAATTATAACGTTTTTATAGCAACACCACAGTTTACTTTAGGAATACAAGGAGAAGTAAACCCCAGTATAATTAAAAATAGTATTAGCGCTTTGAGCAGTCGTTTTCCACCTACTTGGCGTTTACATGTGCAACTAATGAATAAAATAGTACGTCCACAAATAACTAAATATATCCTAATTAGATTAGGACTGATCGCCTTTTGTGTATTCGCATTCGTGTACTATTTTTTACGTTTGCCTAGGCGTTTACACAATGAAATAAAACAAAAAAATCAGTTAATACTTAATAGGGAAGAGCTATTTTCAAGTTCTCTTGATGCATTGCCACATGGGTTTGCTATTTTTAATAGCCACGAATTTCCTGTGATTACTAACAATGCATTTAATCTTTTATTTCCACAGGTGAATAAACAAAACAGTCAGCTATCGTATAGCCAGCTGATAAGTATTGCGCAACAGCATAATATTATAAATCATTACCATGAGCATCATAAGCTTGATGATGATCGTAACCAATTAATAGATATAGGTTTTACAGACGGGAAGTTATGTAAACCAGGGCTTTGATGACATGCTATTAAAACCTGTAAAACAAGGCATATTAATAAACCAAATAGCACGTATTTTAAAAAGATAGGCCGCTATACCAACCGCCTTAATGTAGATTTTATGTAACGATAAAATATTAATGCCGGTTGGTGTTACATATAGCGTAATATATTCGAGGTAAAAAATGAAAAAAACGATTGAAGATACGATGGAAGTTATCGGATTTAATACAGTAAAACCTATAAATAAAACTACACGACTGCTTTTAGTCGATGATGATTTACTAATAGAAATTGTAATAAGAAAAATGCTTAAAGAAGAAAACATATTAATAGATTTTGTATCCAGTGCAATAGAGGCGCTATTAATGGTTTCTCAAAATATTTACGATATTATTTTAATGGACATAGTCATGCCACAGTTTACGGGCACCGACGCAATGCTAAAAATAAGAAAGCACGCTGATGCATCAGCAACGAAAATTATTGCGCATACATTTAGTGAAAACGAAAATAGTAATAATAAATATATAAAGCTTGGGTTTAATGGTTTGTTATTAAAGCCAGTTAAGCAAGGTGTATTAATTGAAAATATTAGATCTTTCTTAAAGTGATTAATAGCAATAGTAGGGCGGTTGCATATTTAAGAGCAAACGCTTCACACTTCATAAAGTGGTTTAACAATCACAATTATCAAACTCTATAATAATAAAAAACAAATAAACTTACTTAGCCTAGAGCCCAAGTATTACAAGGGTTTGGGTTTGACTTTAAATTATTATAATTTTTGAATAACTAAAAAATACTCATCTTGGGATGGAATTTGCTTTATAAGGTTATATTCTAATTTTATAGTTTATTAAACATTATAATTTTTAAAGTTAACGAGGCAAAATTATGAGCAAAACACAGTACGTTACAGTAGAAGGTCATCAAATTGCTTATCAAGAAATGGGACAAGGCACACCTTTATTATTAATACATGGCATACCAACTAACAAATTTTTATGGCGAAATGTGATGCCCAAACTCGCATCAGAACATCGAGTAATAGCGCCTGATTTACTAAACTTTGGTGAATCAGATATGCCAATTAACACTGATGTATCTATAAATGCGCAATGTAGAATAATGTGTAAGTTTATAGAAGAGCTCGGTATTTCTAAAGTTAATATTGCTGCACATGATATTGGTGGTGGTGTTGCTCAATTAATGGCTGTAAATCATCCGGATAAAGTAAACGGGTTGGTTTTACTTGATAGTGTATGTTTTGATTCTTGGCCAATACCAGAATTTGAACCTTTACTAGAACCAGGCGTAGAAGAAAAAACATCTGTAGATGAATTTGTTGATACATTAAGAGATTTCATGCCCAAAGGTGTTTACGACTCGAACGTAATGACTGAAGAGTTGATGAAAATATACTTAACACCATGGAGTAATGAAAAAGGAAAAGCCGCTTTATTTAGTAACATGCGCAGGCTCAATAAAGAATATACCGAAGCTATTACAGGCGATCTTAAAAGCTTACCTCATGAAACACTCATAATATGGGGTAAAGAAGACAAATTTCAAAAGCCAAAGTATGCACCAATGTTAGAAGAAGCAATTCCAAATTCGTCATTGGTTTGAATAGATAAAGCCGCACATTGGGTTATTGATGAACATCCAGATAAAGTGTCTGAGCTTATTAGTGATTTTATGAATGATAAATTATTCTAGTGAATTACTAAGATAATTTAAAATCTATTTATTTCAATATGTTAAGTTTTATTGCATAAAGTAGCGAATAGGCAATCAGTGTAATACCGCTTGATTATATTAATAACCAAGCGGTATTTTTATATGTTTAAGTAACAAATAGCGAAAAGAGGCAAAACATTAATTTTTAAAATAAGTAGGTTTAAGTAGGTTAATGCTTATTAAATAGTCAAAATATCGCGTTTATACGTTAATTCATGAAGGTGAGTAACTTAGTTATGTATTTATTTACCCTATTTAACATAATATAAATTATAGGTAGTTAATGTATATATAGGAAGAGCGCTTAAATGCGCCCTTGCTATGTCCAATACTAGACGGTATCGGACATTAAGTGTTTTTATTACAGTAACAGGTATTACTAATACAGATACTTTATTTATCAATTTGTTTAATCAATACTTAATAAACGCTCAGCTGTATATTCGTTAGTAATTAATCCACTGATCATGTTTGACCTTACTGCGCCCAAAATGGCTAACACTTTTTCTTCACCAGCAGCTATCGCATAAATCTGTTTGTTAGCATTTGTTTTTAATGGCGTACTTGCTACACGCTGATTAACTGTGCAATCTAAAATCTTACCGTTTTTATCAAACACCCAACTAATCATTTCACCAACAGCACCAAGATCTTGTAACTCTTTAAGTTCTTGCGCATCAATAAAACCATCTATATGTAATGGCGACTTTTCACCTAAGCTACCAATACCCACAAATGTTACATCGGCATCTTTAGCGAGTTTTAAATTACCGGTAATATTTTGTTGTGCGTGCAACTGTTCTTTTTCTTCAATGCTTCTTGGTAAAACTGGCAATGGCATTGGATAATGTTTTGCATTGGTGTGTTCGGCCATTCTTACTACAACATCATAAGGTGAAGCCGATCCATCCAAAGCCATATTACCTAGCATGGCTACAATTTTATGTTGCGGACAATCAACGGTTCTTAGCTCATCCACACATGAACGTAAAACTCGACCGGTTCCCATAGCAAGTACTTTGGGTTGTTCTGATTTTAAATGACGTTCTATTTCTGCCGCGCCAGCTTGAGCCAAACCTAATGTAGATGATGGTTCTGAGGGATCGCTAGGTACAACTTCACACGAATCTAACCCAAAACGGCTTTTTAATTTTTCAGCTAAATCCATGCATTTGGCAATCGGGTGGTCAAGTCTAACTTTAATTAATCCTTGGCTCACAGATAATGCCACCATTCTTTGTGCAGATTGACGAGATATATTTAGCTTTTTAGCAATTTCATCTTGTGTGTTACCGCCAACATAATATAACCACCCTGCTCTGGCTGCATCATCTAGCTTTCTAATTTCTGTATTTGATAGCTTTACCACGTAAACCTCTTAAAATAGAAGGAAAACCAAGTCCTTATTTTCATTACATAATTTCAATTATATGTGCTGCTATATAAATTATTTTATTAATTTTTGAGTATCTATTTATCAATAACGTTTTTGTTATTTATAGTTGTAAATATACCATTCCTTAATAAAAAATACCTCGGTTTCATAGGATTATGTAATTAGAATTTAGTTAATAGCACCCTTATAAAGGTGCTATTTAAGGTAATTAAAGATGGCTCTAGCGAATTGTTAAACCGTTATTATCAAACTTTAATACTTTATCAGACGGTGCGCTTAGGTAAATACTGTCGCCATATTTTAATGGGCAATCACCATCTGCTTTTACTGTTACGGTCCCTTTGCCTTCAATATTTATATGTAAAAAGCTCTCCGATCCTAAATGCTCAATTACACCTACAGTTCCAGCCCAAGTACCTTGCTCAGTAGAGAGTGTTATATGCTCTGGTCGAATACCAATACAGCTAACATTCGCATCTTCATTTTGTGGAGCATCTATAAAATTCATTTTTGGCGAACCTATAAAACCAGCTACAAATTTGTTTACAGGGTTTTTATAAAGCTCTAAAGGTGTGCCTACTTGTTCAATAATACCGGCATTAAATACCGCGATTCTATCTGCCATTGTCATGGCTTCAACCTGATCGTGCGTAACATAAACCATTGTTGTGGCTAAACTTTTATGTAATTCAGATATTTCTAAACGCATATTTACACGTAATGACGCATCAAGATTCGAAAGCGGTTCATCAAACAAAAAGGCTGAAGGCTGACGTACAATTGCGCGCCCTATTGCTACGCGCTGACGTTGACCGCCCGATAATTGCCCAGGCTTTCGATCTAAATAATCGGTTAAATTAAGAATTTTAGCAGCGTTAGCAATTTTACTCTCAATTTCTGCAGGGCTTACCTTGGCTCTTTTTAAAGGAAAAGCAATATTGTTACGTACGCTCATATGCGGGTATAACGCATAGGACTGAAACACCATTGCCAAGCCTCTTTTTGCAGGCGGTGTTTTTGTGGCATCAATGCCATCAATTTCTATATTGCCACTGGTTGTATCTTCAAGACCTGCGATCATACGAAGTAATGTAGATTTACCACAGCCCGATGGCCCAACAAAAACGATGAACTCACCGTCTTTAATTTCTAAGTCGAGCGGTTTAATTACGTTAACTTCATCAAAGTTTTTAGTGACTTGTTTTAGTGTGATGCTGCCCATGTGTATTCTCCTATTTTACTGCGCCGAAACTTAATCCACGCACTAATTGTTTTTGACTAAACCAACCAAGTATTAAAATTGGCACAATGGCCATGGCAGATGCTGCCGATAACTTAGCGTAAAATAACCCCTCAGGGCTTGAGTAACTGGCAATAAATGCCGTTAAAGGTGCAGCATTTGCAGCGGTTAAAATAAGTGTCCAAAACGCTTCGTTCCACGACAAAATAACATTGAGTATTAGCGTTGAGGCTATACCCGGTAAGGCTATTGGCAATAAAACATGGAATATTTCTTCACCAATTGTTGCACCATCCATACGAGAAGCTTCAAGTATTTCGTTTGGTATTTCTCTAAAGTAGATACCATCTCTCATTTTAAGCTTCAAGGTCGTATTTAACTTTCTTGGAGCTTAAACGCTTCTTGGTTTTTTATTACACCAAAACATATATGAATGAGCTTTCGCATATTTGCACACACAGCTTGCATCGGTGTTTTACCATTATTTATTAACGTTAACTTATGTCGTTTTATTGTTTTATTCCATTGCCCTGCAACAATGGCCGCCATATAAAGTTTACATCGAATTCTGGCTGGCCCAAGTTTACTGATTGATGTTCGCCCTTTTAATTTACCCGATTCATTATGCCGTGGAATTAATCCACAATAAGCCGCCGCTTCTTTGGCTTTATTAAATTTTTTAGCCGCAAATAAATACGTCAGCTCTCTCGATAATACGGGCCCTATGCCAGGGATAGACTCAAGTAGTTTCCTGTTTCTTTTTAAATCAGGTTCATTATCTATGTGGTTATCAATGTCAGATTTAAGCTGTTTAATTTCGTCATCTAAAAACGCGATAGTTACTTTTATCGATTGGCAAACACGCGCGGAAACGTTGCTGAATTCACTTGCTTCTAATCGGTTAGCTTCTCGTTGTCGGTTACTCTCAAGCGCATCTAAACGACGGATAAGGGCTTTAAGCTCTCTAACTTCTAATGCATCAGGTTGCCAATAACTAACGACTGCGTGCTTAGCACAGCCGTAATGAGCAAGCATCGTTGCATCAGATTTGTCTGTTTTATGAATTATGTTTAAAGCGTCTGCATACTTTTTAGCTTTACCGGGATTCGCTAAAATAATATTAAAGCCTTGCTCGTGTAAAAAATACATCAGTGCTTCATGATAAACACCCGTTGGTTCGAGGGTGATAACGAGCTCATTAGCAGCGCTTTTAGTTGTATTTAAAAGCCATTTTTCTATTGCTAAAAAGTCTTGATGCTTGTTTTTAAAGACTTTTGTTTTAATTTTGTTTGTAAGCTGGTCTCTCAACCACGATAAATCAATCTTCTCTTTACTAATATCAATGCCGATAAACATCATCTCTACTTACTCCCCTTGTACATACAGCATCTACTTAAAAAAAGTGTGCTTGGATACCATTCAGTTTGTGAGAATAGAAAGTCAGGGCTTTATCTACGGCGCAGTATTAAATACTAGGCGTAAAGGCAAGCTCACTGACTTCGATGTGATAAATGATAGCTAATCATTAATCAATGAGAGATACAAGG
>NZ_AUTN01000097.1:0-2253 GCF_000497955.1 Pseudoalteromonas sp. TAE56 | reverse complement strand
TAGCCGATGGCAGAATTTCTCAATTGCGCTTTGACAGCTACCACCGAATTTTAGAAACAATGGCCGATGGCCGTGCAGGCGCCCGTGCGCCTCGCGTATAATTTAGGAAAAATACTGTGAGTTTAGACAAATTTAAAATCGCAATGCAGTACGCAATGCCAAAACATTTTATTTCACGCGTAGTAGGTAAATTAGCTGCTGCAAAAGCGGGCGCTTTAACAACTACTTTAATTAAACTATTTATTAAGCAATACAAAGTAGACATGAGCGAAGCGCAATACCCAGATCCGGCTCATTATAAAAGCTTTAATGAATTTTTTACTCGTCCTTTAAAAGACGGCATGCGCCCAATGGTAGAAGATAGCAATATCATCACTCAGCCAGTGGATGGCGCAATCAGCCAGCTAGGCGATATTGTTGACGGACAGCTAATACAAGCTAAAGGTCACGATTACAGCTTACAAGCGCTACTAGGCGGCTCACAAGATGACACAACACCATTTTTAGGCGGTAAGTTTGCCACTATTTATTTAGCGCCTAAAGATTACCACCGTATTCATATGCCAATTGATGGCACCCTAAGCAAAATGGTTTACGTGCCAGGAGACTTATTTTCAGTAAATCCACTTACAGCGCAAAACGTGCCTAACTTGTTTGCACGTAACGAACGTGTGGTAGCAATTTTTGAAACTGAAATTGGTCCGCTTGCAATGGTACTTGTTGGCGCAACAATTGTAGCCAGCATAGAAACTATTTGGGCCGGTACTGTCACGCCACCAGCAGGTAGCGATGTATTTAGTTGGAAATACCCAACCACTGGCGATAATGCCATCACGCTTAAAAAGGGTGAAGAAATGGGCCGCTTTAAATTAGGCTCTACTGTGGTACTTGCATGGGGTGCTAATAAAGCGGAAATACTGGACGATCAAATACCAGAAGTGGTTACTCGCTTAGGTACTGCGTTTGCAAAAATTAGCGACTAAAATCAATCGTTAATTAGAAATCAAAAAACCGCGTTTATTTAAACGCGGTTTTTTGGTTTTGTAGATACCATCTCTCATTTTAAGCTTCAAGGTCGTATTTAACTTTCTTGGAGCTTAAACGCTTCTTGGTTTTTTATTACACCAAAACATATATGAATGAGCTTTCGCATATTTGCACACACAGCTTGCATCGGTGTTTTACCATTATTTATTAACGTTAACTTATGTCGTTTTATTGTTTTATTCCATTGCCCTGCAACAATGGCCGCCATATAAAGTTTACATCGAATTCTGGCTGGCCCAAGTTTACTGATTGATGTTCGCCCTTTTAATTTACCCGATTCATTATGCCGTGGAATTAATCCACAATAAGCCGCCGCTTCTTTGGCTTTATTAAATTTTTTAGCCGCAAATAAATACGTCAGCTCTCTCGATAATACGGGCCCTATGCCAGGGATAGACTCAAGTAGTTTCCTGTTTCTTTTTAAATCAGGTTCATTATCTATGTGGTTATCAATGTCAGATTTAAGCTGTTTAATTTCGTCATCTAAAAACGCGATAGTTACTTTTATCGATTGGCAAACACGCGCGGAAACGTTGCTGAATTCACTTGCTTCTAATCGGTTAGCTTCTCGTTGTCGGTTACTCTCAAGCGCATCTAAACGACGGATAAGGGCTTTAAGCTCTCTAACTTCTAATGCATCAGGTTGCCAATAACTAACGACTGCGTGCTTAGCACAGCCGTAATGAGCAAGCATCGTTGCATCAGATTTGTCTGTTTTATGAATTATGTTTAAAGCGTCTGCATACTTTTTAGCTTTACCGGGATTCGCTAAAATAATATTAAAGCCTTGCTCGTGTAAAAAATACATCAGTGCTTCATGATAAACACCCGTTGGTTCGAGGGTGATAACGAGCTCATTAGCAGCGCTTTTAGTTGTATTTAAAAGCCATTTTTCTATTGCTAAAAAGTCTTGATGCTTGTTTTTAAAGACTTTTGTTTTAATTTTGTTTGTAAGCTGGTCTCTCAACCACGATAAATCAATCTTCTCTTTACTAATATCAATGCCGATAAACATCATCTCTACTTACTCCCCTTGTACATACAGCATCTACTTAAAAAAAGTGTGCTTGGATACCATTCAGTTTGTGAGAATAGAAAGTCAGGGCTTTATCTACGGCGCAGTATTAAATACTAGGCGTAAAGGCAAGCTCACTGACTTCGATGTGATAAATGATAGCTAATCATTAATCAATGAGAGATACAAGG
>NZ_AUTN01000096.1:0-7146 GCF_000497955.1 Pseudoalteromonas sp. TAE56 | reverse complement strand
CCTAGCCGCTTTAGCCAGAGCCATACTAGCACGAGGTGATAACGATGATGCAAAAGCGTTGCTTGTGCGTGTGTAATTAACAAGCTCTATAATGTAGTCAATAACCGGGCTACTTAAAGTAATTTGGCTTATCTGGGATTGAATTGCCGCTAACTCTTGTTGGTTAATACGCTTAGGTAATTGGCTGTAATCTCGTTTTTGCATATTCAAAATTAAGCGTTTTTCGGCTTCTTTAGGTGGAAAACCTAAGCTAATGCGCATTAAAAATCGGTCTAATTGCGACTCAGGTAACGGGTAGGTACCTGATTGATAAAGCGGGTTTTGTGTTGCTATCACAAAAAATGGATTTGGCAGCGTATATTTTTTTCCATCAACTGTCACTTGTTGCTCTTCCATTGCTTCAAGCAACGCACTTTGTGTTTTGGGCCCTGCGCGGTTTATTTCATCTGCTAAAACTACTTGGCTAAAAATAGGGCCTTTATGAAATGTAAAACTGTGCTCAGTAGAATTAAACACATTAGTACCCAAAATATCAGCAGGGAGAAGATCACTGGTAAATTGTATACGCTGATACGATAAGCCTAACACAGCTGACAATGCATGAGAAAGAGTGGTTTTTCCCATGCCAGGCAAATCTTCAATGAGTAAATGCCCTTCGCTAAATAAGCATGTAAGTGCCAGTTTTATTTGTTGTTGTTTACCAAATATAACACTCGAAAGATCGTCTATAATCGCAGTAACAGTACTATGCATGCTAACCTTATTATTATTCTATTATTTCAAGACGCTTCATTACAGTGTCTACTTTTTTTGTATTAAAAGGTTTTGCAATAAAACCTTTAGCGCCCATTTCCCACGTGTTTTGTACGTTTTCGAGACTATTGTGGCCCGAACACATAACAACATGAGTGTGCGGGTAAGCACTATTAATGTATTCCAATATCTCTGCACCGTTAGAGTCTGGTAAATCTACATCTACAAATATAACGCCTGGCGGTTTATTGTCCATAATAGGTTTGGCAGAGCTAAAATCAGCACTTTCTAATATATCTTCAAACCCTAAGTCAGTTAAAATTTGGTTTAGATAATCACGAATTTCCTTAACGTCATCAATAATGAGGATGGGCTCTAGCGGGCGAACAAATTCCATATGTAGGTTACTTCTATTTTGAATACATCTAAGTGCTTTAATACTAAGCTAACCCCATCATAAGCTCAAGAACGTTACTTAAAAAACACCAATAAATAAACTGTTTATAGGTTTGCCCAACAACGTATTTTTAAAGGATTATCTGCTCTCATATCTTCTACTAACTTATATTTTCATTAATTGTAATGAACAATAATGACGTATTCATAAGAAATTCCTTAATCCAATACAACATTCCATCAAAATTTGATGTAACAAATTTGCTACTTAACTTATTGATTCAAAAATATTTACATATGAATTCGATTTTTTGTAAACGTTTTGTAATAAAAAATCGTTGACCTTCTAAATTCATTCTGTGATTATACTCAGAAGGTGGGCTTATGCTCGCAAGTGCAGTTTCATTAACCACTTAATTTTTTGCTCAGTCAGCCTCATCTATACACACTGAATTAATACCAATTTCATTAAATGAAAATGCAATTTAATAAAGTTGGCATCACACACCACACTAAATAAAGAGCTTATTATGTTGAATAATAAAAAGACTAAATTTGCAATTTCTCTCATAGCGGCAGCTATGGCTACATCAGCACAGGCTGATATTTCTGAATATTTAGATCGCGTTGACGTAGACTTTTTACTAATGCAAAACTTTCAGTCAATTCAGGCTAA
The DNA here is from genome assembly GCF_000497955.1 of Pseudoalteromonas sp. TAE56. Classification (NCBI taxonomy): domain Bacteria; kingdom Pseudomonadati; phylum Pseudomonadota; class Gammaproteobacteria; order Alteromonadales; family Pseudoalteromonadaceae; genus Pseudoalteromonas; species Pseudoalteromonas sp. TAE56. The sequence continues at coordinate 5,321 of NZ_AUTN01000096.1, read as the reverse complement.
AGATGGTGCATTTCGTCCAGAAGATGAGAAGAACAAGAATCAGGATTTGGCCGTATTAGAGCTAATCTAATGCTTAAATTTCATATTAACGAGTTCATCACTGCCGATATAGATATTGCAGAAGAGCCTAATGACTTTGGTGGCGAAGATCGTGACTTTTCATTTCACAACGATTTTGCAGGTGTTGAATTTGACTTACTAGGTCTATATGGCACACCAAAAGAAAACGCTAATTTAACACTGCGTTTAGGTAACATTGGTGGCTCACCTTTTCAATTTAAAGGTTTTCAAGACGGCGCAGATAACCAAAGTAATGCACTTATTGGTAATGGTATTACCGATTACGCAACCGCAGAAAACGGCGCACAGTTAAGCTATAGCGAAACATTCGATAGTGGTGTCGTACGTGCTTATAATGTTACAGGTCACATTACGACTTCTAGTTTCGGTGAAGCGTTTCAAGAAGACAGAGGTTACAATTACCGACTTCAAGGTACTCTAGAATTTGAAGGTGGTTTTAAAGCAGGCTTAAATTTATTAAAAGCGAATCAAGGCGACCAGTTACGTTTTGAAAATGGTGTAGCCAGCCTTGATGGTGTAACTACAACAAACTATCGCTTCGGCGATGGTGAAAACTACAATTTCTCAGCGTCACCTTCAAACGAGCGTGACACACATGTTGGCGCCATGCCTGGCCTTGAGCAATCAATTATCCAGTTAAATTTAGCTTATCAACCATCTGACGAAACTAGCTTAATTTTTATGATTGGTAAATCATCTGATGATTATACGTTCGCAGATGCAGCTGGTAATGCAGTTGCCGGTATTACCTACTTTGGTACAAACGGCATAGCTGATGAAAACGGCACTACTTTTGATTCAAACAGTGTAATAGAAGGCGACTCATCGGTTGAGTACTTCGTGTTTGAAGCACAACAATAATTAATCCCTAAAAAACTATATGTAGCGGCTCGTTATGCAGAAGCCGAAAACACTTCCGACTTAATTGAACAAACAGACAACACAGTAGAGCGTATTCAAGTAGCTGCAGGTTACTGGTTTAACGATAAAACGCTTTTAAAAGTTGAGTATGTTAACCAAGAAGAAGGTGTTAATTCGGGCGGCCAAATCGGTAAAGGATTTGACGGCTTCACTTCTGAGATCTCTGTTAAATTTTAAGTCGTTAACCGACTAGTCTAACTATTTGTACAAAGAACCTAAAAAGGCACTTTGCGGGCAGTTTTAGGTTTTAAAACTGCCATAAATAGAATTGGCAATAGATTAAAATTTAATAGCACTTGTTAAAACATAACGTGTATGGGGAATACCCGATGAAAAATAAATTAATTATGCTCGCGTGTGGCTTCATAAGCATGGGCGCTGCGGCAAAAGAAACAATTACAATAGCGACTGTTAACAACGGTGACATGATCACCATGAAAGAATTAAGCAGTGACTTTACCAGCCAAAACCCTTATATAGATCTAAAATGGGTCACTCTAGAAGAAAACATTCTTGGCCAACGTGTCACAACCGATGTAGCAACAAAAGGCGGCTAATACGATGTTATGACCATAGGTACTTATGAAGTACCAATTTGGGGCAAGCAAAATTGGCTAAAAGAGCTGGATAATTTAGGTGAAAACTACGATTTAGACGATTTAATCCCAGCAATCCGAAGCGGTTTAACGATTAACGACAAACTTTATGCTGCCCCATTTTATGGCGAAAGCTCAATGGTTATGTACCGCACTGACTTAATGGAAAAAGCAGGGCTGACAATGCCTAAAGCCCCAACATGGGACTTTATACGCAAAGCTGCTAAAGCGATGACAGATAAAAAAGAAGGTGTTTATGGCCTTTGTTTACGTGGTAAAGCAGGTTGGGGCGAAAACGTTGCGCTTATTACAGCAATGGCTAATTCGTTTGGTGCTCGTTGGTTTGATGAGAATTGGAAGCCACAGTTTAATACTCAAGAGTGGGAAAATACCCTTCAGTATTATGTCGATGTAATGAAAGAGTCAGGACCTGCTGGTTCATCTGCAAACGGGTTTAACGAAAACCTTGCACTATTCCAAACAGGAAAATGTGGTATTTGGATTGATGCAACCGTTGCAGGCGCATTTGTTACTAATAAAAAAGACTCAGAAGTTACCGATAAAGTAGGGTTTGCACTTGCGCCAGATAATGGTCTAGGTAAACGCGGTAACTGGTTATGGTCTTGGACTTAAGCCGTACCGGCAAGCAGCAAAAACCAGATGCCGCAATGAAATTTATTAGCTGGGCGACATCAAAAGAATACACTCAACTTGTAGCTGACAAAAAAGGTTGGGCAAAAGTACCGCCAGGTACACGTAAATCACTTTACAGTAATCAAAAGTACATGGACGCAGCACCGTTTGCGCAAATTACCTTAGATTCTATCTAATCTGCAGATCCTAAAAATCCAACCGTTAAACAGGTGCCTTATGTAGGTATTCAGTTTGTTGCTATTCCTGAGTTTCAAGGAATTGGTACAGCTGTTGGGCAACAATTCTCAGCAGCATTAACTGGCCAAATGACCGTTAAGCAAGCGCTTAGTACGTCTCAGCACCTCGTTGAGCGAACAATGCGTAAAGCTCGCTATCCTAAATAGCATGTAATGGGCTGGTAAGTACTCAAACTTACCCAATATTTTATGTCAATTCTATTTACTTGTTAGTTATAAACGCTATCAAGGGTTTCTGATTTTCACTTGATAGTTAACAAGTAAATAGAATTGGCTTTTTTAAGGTCACCTTTATGGCAACAACTAACTCGCGCACGCTTGCTCGGTTTATGCTTCTTCCAAGTGTAATTTTATTACTAGCTTGGATGATAGATCCGCTGTGTATGACACTGTATTTTTCTTTTATTGATTACAACTTACTCGTTCCAGGGGATAAAGAGTTTGTAGGCTTTTTAAACTATGAATTTTTCCTAACTGATCCGGCTTTTTTTGAATCATTTTTTAACACGCTCTACCTAGTAACTGGGGTTTTACTTATCACTATTTGTGGTGGTATTGGCTTAGCTATTTTACTAGACCAAGCAATATGGGGACGAAACTACGTTCGCATTATGGTACTAGCCCCATTTTTTGTAATGCCAACTGTGTCGGCATTGGTATGGAAAAACATGCTAATGAACCCAGTTAATGGCTTATTTGCACACTTTGCTATTTGGCTTGGCTTTGAACCTATCGACTTTTTTGCTCAAATGCCGCTATTTTCAATCATCATAATTGTGTCTTGGCAGTGGTTACCGTTTGCAGCTTTAATACTGCTAACAGCAATACAATCACTCGACCGTGAACAATTAGAAGCGGCTGATTTGGACGGAGCTGGCCCATTTAGTAAGTTCTTTTACATCGTTTTACCGCACTTATCGCGCGCTGTAACTGCGGTTATATTAATCGAAACTATATTTTTACTGTCAATTTTTGCTGAAATATTAGTTACAACCAGTGGCGGTCCTGGTTATTCGTCAACCAATATAACGTACTTAATTTATACGCAATCGCTACTTCAGTTTGATGTAGGCGGCGGTTCGGCAGGGGGCATAGTTGCAGTTATTATTGCAAATATAGTCGCTATATTTTTAATGCGCTTAATTGGCAAAAACTTGGAGGGTTAATTATGACTATAAAAGATAGCCGTCGTTCCAAACTAATTTATACCAATGCTGCATGGACAATAAGCGGCATGATTTTGGACGTTAATCACCAGTTTTAAAACGGAAGCCGAAGCAATTTCAGCAAGCCCAAGCTTATATGCGTTTGATTGGACGCTCGAAAATTACCGCGATGTACTGTCGCGCTCGCCATACTTTAACCATTTTTGGAACTCTGTAGTTATATCACTAGGTTCAAGTTTACTGGGGTTATTAATTGCGGTTCCTGCTGCGTGGTCTATGGCTTTTGTACAAACTAAAAAAACAAAGCACTTATTAATGTGGATGCTTTCAACCAAAATGTTACCACCAATTCCGATTTATTTATTGTTTCGCGACTTTGCATTACTCGATACAAAATTAGGTTTGGTTATTGTAATGACACTCATTAACTTACCAATAATGGTATGGATGCTTTACACCTTGTATCTCTCATTGATTAATGATTAGCTATCATTTATCACATCGAAGTCAGTGAGCTTGCCTTTACGCCTAGTATTTAATACTGCGCCGTAGATAAAGCCCTGACTTTCTATTCTCACAAACTGAATGGTATCCAAGCACACTTTTTTTAAGTAGATGCTGTATGTACAAGGGGAGTAAGTAGAGATGATGTTTATCGGCATTGATATTAGTAAAGAGAAGATTGATTTATCGTGGTTGAGAGACCAGCTTACAAACAAAATTAAAACAAAAGTCTTTAAAAACAAGCATCAAGACTTTTTAGCAATAGAAAAATGGCTTTTAAATACAACTAAAAGCGCTGCTAATGAGCTCGTTATCACCCTCGAACCAACGGGTGTTTATCATGAAGCACTGATGTATTTTTTACACGAGCAAGGCTTTAATATTATTTTAGCGAATCCCGGTAAAGCTAAAAAGTATGCAGACGCTTTAAACATAATTCATAAAACAGACAAATCTGATGCAACGATGCTTGCTCATTACGGCTGTGCTAAGCACGCAGTCGTTAGTTATTGGCAACCTGATGCATTAGAAGTTAGAGAGCTTAAAGCCCTTATCCGTCGTTTAGATGCGCTTGAGAGTAACCGACAACGAGAAGCTAACCGATTAGAAGCAAGTGAATTCAGCAACGTTTCCGCGCGTGTTTGCCAATCGATAAAAGTAACTATCGCGTTTTTAGATGACGAAATTAAACAGCTTAAATCTGACATTGATAACCACATAGATAATGAACCTGATTTAAAAAGAAACAGGAAACTACTTGAGTCTATCCCTGGCATAGGGCCCGTATTATCGAGAGAGCTGACGTATTTATTTGCGGCTAAAAAATTTAATAAAGCCAAAGAAGCGGCGGCTTATTGTGGATTAATTCCACGGCATAATGAATCGGGTAAATTAAAAGGGCGAACATCAATCAGTAAACTTGGGCCAGCCAGAATTCGATGTAAACTTTATATGGCGGCCATTGTTGCAGGGCAATGGAATAAAACAATAAAACGACATAAGTTAACGTTAATAAATAATGGTAAAACACCGATGCAAGCTGTGTGTGCAAATATGCGAAAGCTCATTCATATATGTTTTGGTGTAATAAAAAACCAAGAAGCGTTTAAGCTCCAAGAAAGTTAAATACGACCTTGAAGCTTAAAATGAGAGATGGTATCTAC
>NZ_AUTN01000095.1:0-3394 GCF_000497955.1 Pseudoalteromonas sp. TAE56 | reverse complement strand
TCACTACGCAATTTACGCGCGTATTTCACGGCGCAGTAGGCAGGCCGACCTCACAAGCAAGTTACTGTGAAAACTTAAAGCGAAAGCGGCGAGCGAATATCAGTAACTGCGAAAAGCTATTAGCATAAATTAAAAACCATTCAGTAAAAGTTAAAACTGCCATTACGGAGTTATTTTCATGCGTGTAATTTGGGTTTAAGAATGTAATGACTTATTTAATAGATGAAATGAAAGTGACCCAGTAAAAAAGATAAATTTTGAATCTGAAGGGCTAATTTTGTGGCACAGTTTTGTTTGTTCGATTAAGGTGGCTGTCTGGTTTGTAGCTGCCTCTGGTTTGTGGCACAGTTTTGTTTGTTCGATTAAGGTGGCTGTCTGGTTTGTAGCTGCCTCTGGTTTGTAGCTGCCAACCTCCAATCCAGTGGGATGTAAGTTTTTTGATAACTCTGTTGGTGTTAATTCCATGTTAACAATTGATTAGATATATTATGTAGAGCCTTTACCAAAGGCTCTACAATAAAAAGGAATGCTATGTTAAAAAAAACAATATGTGTATTGCTCGGTTCATTAGTTTTGCAAGGGTGTGTAGACTCTCATTCAGTAACTGCTGTTGTTAAAAATTCTGTTAAGTTTCAATCAGGTGACATGTTAATATATGATGTAGATATAGAAAGTAGTAAGCATAGTTGCACCATACTCTTGTCTGTAATGGGAAAGGACTTGTGGGCGCTAGAAAACGAAGAAAGCTTATTAAAAGGTTTAGCATGTATTAATAAAGAGGGGCTAATTTTATCTGGTCCTCCTGATGTAGACAGTTTTACTTGGAAACCAGTGGAGGGCGGTTTTGAATTTACAATAGACGCGACTGCTACAGAGCAAAATAATAAAAGTGAAAAACTAAATATTTACACGACATTCCCTTTATTTGTTCCGTTAACAAAGGATTTGAAATGAAATCACAATTAATAGCCCTTTCTAGTATTATGGTGTTAAGTACAGCAGCATTTGCTAATGAATCAAATGTGAATTTTCCTGCTAAGGATAATCAAGATCCATTATTTATAAAAAAATGCGAAGAGTTTAGACAAGCAAAAGCCGATAAAGATATTGATACCTTGATGTCTTTTGTACCAAAGCAATTCAAAGATACGGAAGACGAAAAAAAACGCGCTATCGCATACTTGAGTAAAAAGGCAGAAAAGTTTCAAAAGTATGTAACAAGCCCTGAATTCAAGGTTTTATCTCAAAAATTATCAACTGAATCGAAATCTAATTATGCACAGGTTGACATAAGAGCCCAGTATGGTGAAAAAAAATTCGTGTCTGACGGCTGTGTATTTGAACTTACTAAAGAAAACGGTTGGATAATTATTATTGCGTCTAGCTAATTGGCTTTTCGAATACCTTAAGTATTTATATGTTATGAGAGTATGCTATTAAGCATACTCTTTTTATTTAAAGAGAGAATTTTGGCTAATTCAATTATATTAAAATCACTATTAGAAACGATTAAATGGTTACTAATTTGGCTAACTGTAGCAGGGCTTGTACTAGGTGTTTTAAGTCAAGGCTTGATTTTTGATGCAAGTGATGGGCTTGATGTTTTATTAATTATTGCACTTTTGTTGTTTCAACATCGATTAAAATTTGATGAGCACAATAATCAAATAGATGTAAAGTTGGGGGCTTATTTGTTTAAGAAAAAAATCTTCACCTTTAGTCACCACTCCATTGATACTAGTACGATTAAAACAATTTCATGCCAAGATAATAAAGCCATTAGCGTGATTGATATTAATTACACTTCAGCAGAAGGAAAATTGAGCACCTATACGTTTAGGTGTTTTAAGCAAGCTAAACAAGCGCAGTTAGTAGTGAATAAGCTTTCAACCCTTGAGCGTGTTTATACTGCTAAACGTGAAGAGGCCGAGGCTGAAAAAACAAACTCAGGAACAGTAAACAAGTTTTCAAAAATATTCCCGCAAAATACTATTTTAGGTAATGCTGAAGCTAAAAATAATATTTCTATTCTAAGGTGTGCGCTGCCACTTCCTGATAGTAAGAAAAAATCTGTCTATCTCACCGTAGCTTGTTTCACGTTGCTTACGCTATTTATTTCGTTCTCATCACAAAATTGGAAAGCATCTTTTGCATTTTTAGTAATAACTTATGCAAGCTATTACTTTGCTAGGGTTATTATTTGTAATAAATACTATTTTATAAGAACAGCGCCTTTAAGCTCCATTATCATAAACAATGATGAACTTTTTTTACCCGCGTTACTATTCACTGATAAAACACCTCGCACACTAACTAAGCAGGATATTATCAGCATAAAGGCTAAATGGAATTACAATTACGATTCAGTTGAAAACTCCGTTGGCAGAACTTCAAAAAGATCACACTCAATATCCCTTGTTTTTGATACCACAAAAGGGCAGAGCATCCCACTGTCGCATTGGAGTATTGATAGTAAAGCCCTCGTATATTCGTTACTAAAATACCAATACCCAGTTTCATTAGATAGAACAAGCGAAATGGTTTACCCATTTAAGCGGCATGTTGGTTTGATGGTCGGTTTATTTATCGTGATAGTAATTATAAATGCGAGTAATTTCCAAATCTTATAAGCTCTTTTAATTCGTAAAAAATAAACTGAACATCCACTTTAATTTTTTATTTTATGAAATTAAAGGCTAAGTTTTAGTTAGTTTAAAAAATAGTCGAGGTGCTCTAGCTCTATGGCAATCGCAAGAAAGCGTCAAGTAAGTTTGGTTGATACAAAGTACTACCACTGTATATCACGTTGCGTTAGGCGTGCTTTCTTATGTGGTGAAGATCATTTTACAGTTAACTCTTACGCGCATCGCAGAGGCTGGGTTGAAGAAATACTACTTATGCTCGCGAAGGTGTTTTGTATTGACGCGTGTGCTTATGCTGTCATAAGCAATCATACGCACTTAGTGTTGTATGTTGATGATAAAAAAGCAAATCGGCTGAATAATAAAGCGATTGTTATTTGCTGGCATAAGCTTTGTAAAGGCATATTGTTAACGCAAAAATATGTACAAAGTGAAAAGTTAAGTAAAGTTGAGTCCATCTTTTTCAATCAAACGGTTAAATAATACCGCGAACGCTTATCAAGTATTAGCTGGTTTATGCGGTTACTAAATGAAGACATTGCCCGCAGAGCAAATAAAGAAGATAACTGCACAGGGAGGTTCTGGGAGGGTAGATTCAAATCGCAAGCATTACTAGATGAAGCAGCGCTTGCAGCCTGTATGGCCTATGTTGATTTAAATCCCATTAGAGCTAAAATGGCTAACACACCAGAAGAGTCAGACCATACCAGTGTACAAAATCGCTTAACATGCGCGGCAGAAGGTAAACAACC
>NZ_AUTN01000094.1:0-20368 GCF_000497955.1 Pseudoalteromonas sp. TAE56 | reverse complement strand
AGCCATACACTTGCCAATATTTGTGCATCATTAAAATATGGTGGCGTAGTAACCGCCTGCGGACTTGCACAAGGTATGGATTTACCAGGGTCAGTTGCGCCATTCATATTACGTGGCATATCGTTAATGGGGATTGATAGCGTAATGCGCCCTAAAGCCGACAGAATCGAAGCATGGGATCGTTTAGCTAAATTAGTAAGCGCTGATTATTTAGATAAAATTTCGACAGAAATATCACTCGAACACGTAATTGATAACGCAGAGCAACTTATGGAAGGTAAAATTCGTGGTCGTGTTGTAGTTAATTGCCAAAGTTAAGATATTTACTCTGTTAAAGCCTCGTTATTAAATTTATAATGCAATTTGTATTTTAATAACGAGGCAACACCTATGAGCAACCAAGAACTTTTCAGTAATAACCCACTGCAAGGCGTAAAATTAGAACAAGTGGTTGAAGAGCTGGTTGAACAATATGGGTGGGAACTCCTACACGCTTATTTACAACTTAACTGCTTTAAAAACAATCCTGATATAAAATCCGCAGTTAAATTTTTACGTAAAACACAATGGGCACAAGAAAAAGTAGATAACTTTTACCTTTATCGTCTTAAAAACTTACCTAAACCTGATGATGTTCAATACGAATTGCCGCCACGAGATCGTGTGATTCCAGCAGATCATAAACCTGGTGAGCCATGTGAACTTAGCTTTGTTGACGCTAAACGTATTATAGAAAAGAAAGAATCAAAGCAACGTGCTCGCGATCGCAAACAGCGTTCAAACTCGAGTAACCCTTGGGGTAACTAAAAACTTACTAATTTAAAGTTGAAGAGCTGTTTATAAATAGCTCTTCGACTATCTTCTCATTAACTTCAATTATATCCGCGCTACATACAATAAATAACAATCAATATCCCCGGTTTTTCCAAAAGCCTGTTTCAGTGCGCTCTGCCTCTAATGCCACGTTAAATGTCTTATCCGCAATAACTTTGCCATTAAGCTCAATCGTCATACGCCAATCACCCAATTTATTTTCTATTGGCAGCCAAAGCGTATCGCCTAAGTAAAAGTTCCAATCGCTATTTTTAACGTATACATCGCCTTCAAATGGGTCCATTACATCGCCGTTACTATCTGGAATATCTGGATGGTAAATACAATAATGAAGCTTTTCGCCTTTACCTTTTTTAATATTTACGATTAAACCAAACTCAATATCTACCTCAGCTATTACATTTGTTGTAAATTGCTCTATTTGTGGCAACGCCTTACTTTCGCTATCCCACGTGGAGTAAATGCCGTGGCTTTGTAGCGTAACAACAGGTTTTATTTTAGCCATTAAGATAGCCTTTTATATTACTTAATTACTGTTAGTTTAACTTTTTGAAATTTTAAAATAAAACACAATCTAATAAAGTTAAATTTCAACTTAGCGCTAATAATCTGCCTATTTACATAATTGCTAATTTGTCATCATTGTTTACACACTATTTGCACAATTGCTGATTATTATTTGATTAACTTAATTGATCAGGTAGGCAGCAATGAAACAATACGAACTTAATAATAAAAATAGAAATAGGGTAAATGCTTTAAAGCTCACTTCTCTGTCTTTAATTGTTTCATCATTAATTGCATGCGGAGATGGAGAAGGCATAGCTATTGATAACTCAACAACTACAGATTCATCCCAAACCACCACAGATAATGGCACAGGTACGAGTAGCTCAACTCAGGGTGTACTTTGTGAATATAGCTACAGCGAATATAACGAATCTGAGTCCGTACAAGCCACCAGCGCAGCAGATTGGTCATGCACAGGAACTACACGCGACTTAGTAGCTAATGGCATACCCGGTCACGAAGTAGGCACTTTTCCTAATGCCGACAACCCAAATACTATTTCTGAGCAATCTTTAAATGAAAGCTACACACTTGAGCCTATAGAAACAACACAAGCAACCATGCTTGGTGGTCCTCGTGGAATGATAGGCGTTGTACTTAACGGCATTAAAATAGACGCAGGCACAGGCGGGAGTTGCGATGATTCGGGCACCGATTGCGATTTGGGCGACAACAGCGGCAACTGGAACATTGAAGCCTTAAGCCAAGACACGTTTAGCTTTGGAACAGACGACAACAACGCACACGTGCAACCCGATGGTACATACCACTATCACGGTATGCCTGAAGGCTTTGTAACACTGCGTGGTGGCAATAGCACCACTATGACTCTAATAGGCTGGGCAGCAGACGGCTTTCCTATTTATGCACGTTACGGCTATTCGGATTCAAGTGATGCAACTTCAGCCCTAACCGCAATGACCGGTAGTTACCAACACATAACAACCGTAAGCGCAAACCGCCCTTCTACCGATATATACCCATTAGGTACATTTGCACAAGATTGGGAATACGTAGCAGGCTCTGGTGATTTAGATGAATGTAATGGCCGCGTTGGTGTAACGCCTGAGTTTCCTGATGGGATATACCACTACTACGCAACAGACACTTACCCGTTTTTTCAACGCTGTGTTAAAGGCGAAGTTTAGTTAGGAATAAGCTATGCCTTATATAAAAAGAGGTCTACTGAGTATGACTACTTTGGGTTTGTTGATTATGCCAAATTTAGCAAACGCGCATTTAATGGTTGCAGATCACGGTACGCTGAATTTTGTTGATAATAACGTGTTTATTGTGCTTTCAATCCCTATGTCGGCTTTTAAAGGGGTTGATGAAGATAAGGATGGCAAAGTATCAATAGTTGAGTTTAATGCCCATAAAAAACAAATAAGTAAGCGAGTTACAAAGAACGTTTATTTAGCGGATCATCAGTATAAATTTACTATTGACGGACTTTTACTAAACCCAGAAGCGTCGCATACACATAAAAGCGACAATATAGACCAAGTAACCATTACTGGGCGCTACTCTTTGCCCAGTAAATTAACCAAAGTTAACTTTAACGTTAAGCTATTTAGTAACAATGAGCACAAGCAGCATTATCAAATAACAGCGACTAATAAAACGCAAAAGCTAACTCATCAATTTGAGCTATCACCAACATCGCCCTTTAGTAAGGTGTTTAATAATTAGTAATACTTACCTAAATAATTAAGTGGCAAAGAGTACAAGTTAAACCAATTTGTGCTCTTTTTTATCTTTGTCTTCTTATTTAATACTCTTTAGTTAAGTGCTTTTTCTATAAAGATACAAGCTTGGGGTTTTTAGGAAAGTAATGCTCTTCTTGCTGCTCACATAAACTAAACTCACGGGTGTTTTTATAAGGGAGTTTCATAAAGCCCGCAACACCAACGTCAGTAATATTTACCGCGTATTGCATGAGTTTATTAAGAAGGCGTTTAAACTCAACTTCTTTGGTCGAATCGAGTAATCGGTAGTAATGGTGAATTTTCATTCTGTCCGGCAGTGCTTCAAAAATAATACAACCGGTATGATGAATTTGGTTAAGCTCAAATACGCACTTAATAACTTTTTTAGGTAGCTGTAGTTGCTCGTCAGGGTCTTTACCGTCTTCAAAGTATGAATGCGGGCGGGTTATGTCATTTGCTTTCATACTTACTACTTCGTATTCAAGCTCTGGTAGGCTATCAAACTTAAATGCCCCCGTGCCATCTCGCTCTAGTTGAATAGTTTTACGGGCATCAAACAAACAGCACTTAAATAGCCCTTTTTGATTAATCGCTTGCGCAAGCATAACTGTATTATTAATCGCATCACTAAACGCATCACCCAATGATTCGTCATGCATAATTAAAGACGATTCAACAAATAACGACTCATCTCTCCAATGAAAACTAAGCCCGCCTACTACAGGATACTTTGCTAATCGGCTTATAGATGCTAAAAATGCTTTTTCGGTATCGCCTGTATCAAACAAAAACTCTTTGTAATAACGGTCAAGTTGCGCGTCGTTTATATCTAGTAATTGTTGATTATGATCAGCCTGGCGTAAAAATTGTTTTCGTGAGCTATACACAACCGTATCTGGCTGCTCATCGCTACCATACCAAAAAGGGATATCTGCTTTTTTTTGTTTTTTAGCAAATTCAGGTAAATACGCTTTCGCCATAGTTGTAATGTTACGCATAAAGTAATCACCAGCACCATCACGTTGTGCCTTACTTTTAGAAAGCATACCGTCAATTACTTTAGCCAGCTCTTTTGGAAGCCCTAAGCTGCTTGCAGGTATAGCTTGTGCACCAAAGCGACACGACTGCGCCGACGCTAGCGCATATAACGTTGCGGCTACACCTTGTTCGTCAAATCGTGGGGATGATTGCTCCCCCGACATTTGCGCTTCACCAATAAAGTACACATCGCCCATACGCGCATTCGTTGTGCTTAAATCGCCCGACATTAAATCCATAAAGTTACTCGCAACAGGATTACCATCACTATCTAACTGTGCATACACAGAGCTACCCCAATCGACTAACGACAGCGCATCAGTGCTTGCATCCCATACAAGGTTTGAAGGCTTTATATCGCCATGCACTATAGGTTGTGGGCTAATGCCATTTTTATGACTGCGTAAATCAACCAGTACATTACGAAGCCTAACCGCGAGCGCCATTATTTGCGCGGCACTAAAGCGCCCTTTTTTAAGCGATACTTTTTCAAGGTCCTCTCCAATGGCGCGTGCCATCATTAAAATCCCTTGTTTTTTAATACGTTCAAAAGCATAAAAGGTAGGCACTAACGGATTATCAATTTGCGAAAGCATATACGCTTCATCTTCTAAGCGGTCACGCACACTTTGGGCAAGCGTAATACGCGAAAACTTAAATACCCAAGGTAAGCCGTTATCGTCATCTCCTGCAAACACAAAACCAAAAGCACCCGAGCCAATCATTTCTACATTTTTGTACCCCAGCAGTGTTAACTGCTTAATACAAATGTTAAGCCACTGACGGTGCTTTTTAGCATCGCGGTGCGAAAGCAAATAAACAGATTGCTCTTCGTTAATGTAAAAATTGCGGATTTCTTTGGCTTTCAATACGGGCTCTCTGTCTTGTTAGTGTTATACAGTTATTTAAAGCACTCGATTATTAGTTTTATGTAATAAGATTACAATAGCGTGCGGCGTAGTTTTTAAGTTACCCATCTTTACTCACCCCTAAATAATTACAAATAACCAACAAATGTTGCATCCAATAAATTATCTAAGCCGTATTTAACATAGCTGCATTAATAACAAATACATTAGATAGGGATTTTAGTCATGAGAACATTAGCAATTTTAGCGCTAGGCACTTTGTATAGTGGTTATAGCTATGCAAACATAGAAAAATTAACCGTTTATGGTCACAGAGATGGGCTAATTGGTGAGTCAATCAGCGCATCTAGCGGTATTATTGGTCAAGGTGAAATTCAGCAGCGCCCAATGTTAAGAAGCGCCGAAATGTTAGAGTTAATCCCAGGTATGGCGGTCACTCAACATAGCGGCTCTGGTAAAGCTAATCAATACTTTATTAGGGGGTTTAATTTAGATCACGGCACCGACTTTGCCACCAGCATAGATGGCATGCCAATTAATATGCGCAGCCATGGCCACGGACAAGGTTACACCGACCTAAACTTTATAATCCCTGAGTCTATTTCAACTATTAACTATCAAAAAGGCTCATATAGCGCAAGCCAAGGTGACTTTTCAACCGCTGGTAGTGCTCAATTTCAACTTGCTGATAACCTAAAACATCACCAAGTTGAACTCAGTATAGGAGAAGATAATTATAGACGCGCTGTTGTACTGGGATCTACTAACATTGCAACAGGTAAGCTAATTGCAGCGGCAGAATGGCAAGGCTATGACGGCCCATGGGATGATATAAACGAAGATGTAAATAAAAAGAATGCCCTACTGCGCTATGTTGGTAAAGCTTTTGATGGTGACTTATCAATAAGTGCCATGGCATACGACAATACATGGAATTCAGCAGATCAAATTCCACAGCGCGCTATATCACAAAATTTAATTACTCAATTAGGCTCTCTTGACACCACACTTGGTGGCAGCTCTAGCCGTTATAGCTTATCGAGTAACTGGCAGGGCGAGCATATAAAAGCCAGCGCTTATGTAATTAATTACGATTTAAACCTGTATTCTAATTTTAGTTATTTTTTAAATGATCCAATTAATGGCGATCAGTTTAATCAGCAAGATAGCCGAAATATTTATGGAACAGATATAAGCTACCAGTTTGAAACCAAAACATCAGATATAAACATACAACATACCGTAGGTATTGAGCTTCGCCACGACGACATAGATAACGTAGGGCTTTATAACACACAAGCAAGAGAGCGACTTAGTACGGTTAGGCAAGATGAACTAAAGCAAACGAGCTACTCAAGCTTTTGGGAGTCTAAACTTTTACTTACTCCAAAACTTGAAGCAACCGTTGGCGTTAGGTACGACTATTTTGATACAAACGTGACTAGTATTACCGCCGTAAATTCAGGAAAAGCAAAGGATGATTTAGTAAGTTTTAAAGGGAGTTTAAATTACCGTTTTACAAATTTACTAGCTGCATATGCTAATTGGGGACAATCTTTTCATTCAAATGATGCGCGCGGATCTACTATTAATATTGACCCTGTTACCGGTGAGCAAGCAGAGCAAGTTGACTTATTAGTTAAAAGTGAAGGCGCTGAAATAGGCGTCCGATTTGCTGATGAGCAAAAGTTTAATCTATCAGCTGCACTTTGGTGGCTAACACTCGACTCAGAGCTTTTATTTGTTGGCGATGCGGGTAATACAGAACCAAGTGATGCATCTGAGCGTTACGGATTAGAAATAAGCGCTTATTATTGGATTAACGACAGCTTTAGTATCGACGCAGAAGCCTCGTTCACGCATTCACGTTTAGATATTAATGACAATAATGATTATATAGAAGGTGCTGTTCCTGTTGTTGCAAGTACAGGTTTAAATTGGCACTTAAGTGAGCAATGGCAGTCATCAGTTAGAGTTCGCCATATTGGCAAACGTACATTAACTAGCGATGGTAACGAGCGTTCAGAGCCTTTAACAGTAGTAAATAGCGCAATTAGCTATGAGCAGACTCACTGGAAAGTAAACTTTGAATTACTTAACTTATTTAATAGCACCGACCACGATATAGATTACTATTATGCATCGCGTTTACCTGGCGAATCAGCACAAGGCGTTGAAGATAACCACTTTCATCCAATAGAGCCAAGAACAGCGCGACTAACATTAAGCTTGTTATTTTAGTATTCATTGAGATTTACAGGGGTACTGTATATAAAAACAGTACCACTGTAAAACATACCCTTAGCCAATAAGTATCTTAGTAATTAATCCGATGCCTCAACAAGCTGGCTGATGTTACTCAACAATGCGAAGTTGATTTATTGAGTTAACAGCAACATGTGTTTGATAGTAATATTTATTGGTTTTTCTGCCTTTACTTAAAAAATCGATAGTTACCCGCTTCGCTTCACCTGTTACTTCAATTGTTTTACCAATAAAAAATGTGTTGGCTGATTGTCCGTATTTTTCTGTGAGTTTAGCAGCTACGTTTGAATCAATTGAAATTGTAATAGCACGTCGATCACGATAGTCAGCTTCGGTATTTAAAAATACGTCACCGTACTGAGAGCCTGTAGTTTTAATATAAAACTTAAATGTACCGCTAACACCTTGTGGCGCGCTCTGCTCCGAAAGAGCTATTAAATTCATATTAGCAGTAGTCCCTTCGCCTAGCGCCGGTAAGTTTTGTACAGAGCTGCAAGCACTAAGTGTTAATACACTTAAAAGAGTAAGGTATTTCAAGATATAACATCCTTTTTTATAAGTAGATGTTAATAGTAACATTTATATATTTTAAGTTTCTATAAAAGAAACAAATTTAGCCCAATTAAGGGCTAAATTAGTTATATTTTAAAAGTATTCGTTATGGGGCATTTCGCTGCGATGGATTTGATTTAAAGCTTTTTAGCATCTGCTCAGGATCTTCAACGCCACTCTGATTTTTAGCCGCTTGCGCCCACCAAACCAATTGCCCAAAAGTACGGTGAAAATAATTAAACCACGATGACTGCTCTTCACCAACTTGCACAGATCCATTATCATTAAATACTTCTTGCGCTTTTGGAACATGGATCATTGCAGATACAGGCAAACAGCCAAGCTCTGATAAAAACGAGCGCATACTAATTGCCGCTCTGAGTCCACCCCACTGCCCAGCAGAATAAGTAACAATAGCACTGGGCTTATATGAAAATAGTGAGCTACCAAAGTGATTAAGTAAGTCAGCGAGAGCTGGGCTCATACTGTGATTATATTCAGGGCTAACCAT
The DNA here is from genome assembly GCF_000497955.1 of Pseudoalteromonas sp. TAE56. Classification (NCBI taxonomy): domain Bacteria; kingdom Pseudomonadati; phylum Pseudomonadota; class Gammaproteobacteria; order Alteromonadales; family Pseudoalteromonadaceae; genus Pseudoalteromonas; species Pseudoalteromonas sp. TAE56. The sequence goes on along the minus strand of NZ_AUTN01000094.1, from coordinate 12,020 downwards.
TACATATCCATCAGCAGCTTTAATTTTATCAGCTAAAGTATTTAGCATTGAAGGCGCCTTACCTTGGGCATAGGCAAAATGTGGTTTAAAAACTTGCTCACTTGGGTAATCAAGTGCATCTATAAGCTCAAACTCATGTTCGGAGAATTGCTCGTTTAAGCACTCCATGCAGGCTTTAGACACTCTCTCACCTAAGCGAGCAGGTTTTGGTGGCGTGCTGTTACGCACTGTCCCTAAAAACACTAAAAACTTCATATGTAATCCTCATATGTATTTGAATAACATCTAAACACTAACACTTTTAGCTAATGTGTATTACACATATCCGTTTTTATTAATTTAAAACACTAATAATTAAATTTAAAACTGCGCTTTAGCAACCACACACTGTTAAAGGTTTTTTATCATATGCTTATTTTGTCGTTCTCCATACTTTTTGCACATTTAGCCAGTAATATGCCACAGTATAAGTACACCAAAACCTATACTGAAAAGGATACAAGTAATGGGCTCGAATAATTACAGCGCGTTTGCAATCATTGTTACCGCAACAGTTTTAACTCTAAGTGGCTGCGACGACTCACCAACTAATAAAAATACTAAGCAAGTCAGTAGCTCCCTTAGTGAAGTACAAAAAGCGAATCAAACAATAAATTTATCTATGTTTAAAAAAGGGGCCTTTTTATTTGAGCCTAACATTGTTGATTGCGAAACGGCGCAAGGAACTAAAACTAAGTGTTATGAGTTAATTACATCAGGCGCACCTGCAGGTAGAGAGCCCGGTCCATTTTGCCCGCGCACATCGACCGATGGCGCTGATGTAACTGGCAGTTGGTTTAGTAAAGAAGGTACTGGTGATTTAGTTGATTTAACAGGCCAATTTATTCTAAAGCTTGATGAATACTACGGCGATGAAAAGTGGGTACTTTACGACACTAAAACAAGTAAAATTAGATATACAGCTACAAAAGAGTCTTGCGCTGGCGCAGCTCGCCCTGATGTTGAAGAGCAATATAAACAAAATTGTATTGAGTGTGAACTTTCGTATTTAGAAGATAATTTTTCATTAACGTATTTAATTCCTGTTACACCTATTCCAGCATCTGATACTGGCCGCTTAAGAACAGTAGGTATAGCACTAGACGGTACTGAACTATCTGGACCTGCTCCAATTAATGCAATTTTAGAGAGCTATACCATTGCGGCATTTGATGATTGTGGTGGCCATATAAATTTACACCAAGGTTATCACTATCATTCTACCACTGGTTGTACTGACTCAGCTGCTACAGAAGATGGACATGCACCTCTTATAGGTTATGCAATAGACGGTTATGGTATTTATGCAATGCGTGATACAAGCGGTAAAGAAGAGTCACTTGATGAATGCCGAGGTAATACAGATGAAGTAAGGGGTTATCACTACCACGCAGCCAGTCCTAGTGAAAATATGTTTATAGGGTGCCTACATGGAGAATCAGTTAGGCCTGCAGGTGGACCACCGGGTGATCACAACGGTCCACCGCCAAGCCATGATCCTGAAAAGCATTAAAAAGGAGTTGTTATGTTTATAAAAAGTAGTTCTTTAAGCTTGTTTGGTATGGCTTTACTTGCAGCACCCACATTTTTAAATGCTCATTCAGGGCCGTTAAATGGTGTTGCAGTTAAAGCCTGCGCAGATAAAGTAAAATCTCAATCATGTAAATACGAAGGCGGCCATAACGATTTATATATTGGCAGNGCTGCCAATATATGGCTGATGATTTAATCTGTGTACGAAGCCAACCGATTCAAAAAATTGATAATGGAATTTCCGCCCCTATAAAAAGCCACACTCACGAAAAAGAAAAGAGTGATTTAAAAACCAACGTTAATAAAGCTATGTAAATTTAGGGCTAATTTTTATTGATAAACTCTTAATAAGCAGCACAACCATTTTATTGAGCTGCTAACTTTTAACGATATAGATAGCTCAGACCAATACCACTCCATAACACGTTTTTTAAAATTTGATCACCCACAAAACGCTCAGCGTTTTTATTAATTGCCATGGTGTAGCTAGTATATGCGTATACTTCAAGCTGCTTAATAACTTTATACGACACGTTAGCTGTAAGCTTAAGGTTGTTAATACCATTATGGCCATCACTTACATAGCCTGCATTAAACCCTAGCCCCGTTTGAAAATCGATATTAACAGCTTCATTTATCTCGTAGCCTTTGTTTATCGCAAGCTCTATAAATGTGCCTTGAGAATCAAACGAATAATATGCGCTGCTAGTGAGCTGAAATTTATTATCGTAAAAATACGAAAAATCTAAGCTAACCTCATTGTCGTGAGCATTAGAGGTATTTTCACGCGATCTTAAATGGTTGTAACCAATAAACATATCAACGGTATTAAATAACTGAGTTGCGTAAATAGCATTTAAGTTAAACTCGGTATAATCGCTATCAACACCCGTTGCAACCCACGGAATAATAGCTATTTCATTATAATTGAATTCAGTTGCGATTGAGGCAATACCTTTACCCGCTAAATTGTCACGGCCCTCACTTACATATCGGCCTTCCCAAAGTGGATGCACATGAAAATCAAAACCGTCATCAACATAAGCCGTACTTGCCTCATCTAGCTTAATATTTCCGCCAACACCTAATTCAGGCTCAAGTGCATGAACGTCTTGGGCCTGCACTTTAGCTAAAAGAGATGTACAAATAAGAGCTGCAAGCAAAGTACTCAATAACGTTTTATTCATTTATAGATACCTAAAGCCAAAATATATGCGCGTAAAAAATAGTCGAACATAGTATTTCGCAATATAAAAATAAGCTATCAGTATTTAATAATTTGAATTTAAAAAATCAGGAAATCTAGCATTCATACATTTTTTATTCGCCACAATTTAAGGGTACCAAATAAGTAAAATGACCCATAAATGCAGCAGATTATCGAGCTTATAATCCAAAATTGAATAGAATTCTGATGAACGATTTGGCTTGAAGTTAAAAAAGGAATGATTAAACCCGCAATACCTCGTATTAAATACACTGCGGTTATTAATACGAGCGCAGTTTTTAAAAGTGGCAGTTTTAAAATGACGCCCGCACCAGAGAGCGCATAAAAGCCCCAAATAGTAATAATAACTGAAATAGCTAAAGTTACATAAGTAGGATACATACTGCCCTGCTCTGCCATTTGAGCCATTTGCTCACCAGCACCCAAAAGGCGATACCAGTCAGGCCCTCCAAAAACACAGGCTACATGTAAAAGTGATGCAATAAAGCTTAAAATGCCTGCTGTAAATAACGTATTGTTATTCATGTAATTATAATTTAATGACTCATGTAGGTAACAAAGCCAATTAATAGCACGTAAAAGCTAAACCCGAGCACACAAATTAAATAAACATCTTTAGCTTTATTCGCCTTAAACGATACGTAATCGGTAATATCGCTTTTAAACTTACCAAAGGTAACTATTTTTAAAATAGTACAACCTGTTGAGTAAATTAAAAAACCTAAAATAGTCTCTACCATTAACCAAATAAACAGATCAAATGCAAAACTCATAACGTTCATCCAATAAACACTGTAAAAATAGCCTATCAAATATTTATTCGATTACAAACTTATTACTATCATTAAGGTGTAACAGTAAATTTCGTTAAACCTATTAACTGACCTGATTCGGTGACTACTTTTACTTGCCACTTACCAACAGAGTCTTTAGGAAAGTTTACTTTGTGTGTCCACGCTCTATAACCTAGTTCTCTCCCACCGTTTATATTTAACGTGATCCGATCAACTTCTTTTTTATTATGAAGCCACACATGAAATATTTTTTCGTTTAAGCCTCTCGGTGCTTTAACAGCAGTCCAACTATATAAACCTTGATGGTGCAGCGTATAAGAATCTAAGTGTTTAATACTCCCTACTGGCTTTCTATGTTGTAAATCAACTTCATGAGCTAACGTAATATCGGTTAATCGCAGCGCTGCAGGAGGCACATAGCTTCTTAATTGCCACACTGCTGTGCTTAAAGCGCATAAAATCAATACAAGAATAGGAAAACGCCACCAGCGAGCATTAGGCATTAAATTGTTTAAACTCGGAAGAGTAACCACGACAGCAGTTACAAGTGCGGCAGCTAAACTTTGGCTCGTTGTAAGGTTTAACAAAATAGGTAACGTAACAAGCAAAACAACAAATAAAGCAAAGTTATGAAACACGCTAAATAGCGTGCGGTTTCTAGCAAGTTTTTTATAATAAAAGGGATCGATAACCGATATAACTGCACACAAAGCAATAAGGGAAGTAAAAATTGCTTGAGGATGATTCCACTGCGTAACCGCTAAAAAAAATGGCAACGCAAAAAATAGGCTTTCTTGCTGCACCATTTGTAGCGCAAAACGCATTACATTAGGCGATACCGCTACACCAAATTTTTCTTCTACTTTATCACGCAGCCAATTATCAATAATTAGCCACAACCAACTAATAAGTAAAAATATCGCAATAAATTGCGAAAAAGACTCTTTTCTGTCTACAAGTGCAAAGCTAGCAACGCCCGACAAAAACGCCAACACAGCCAATAATCCAGGCCGCTTTTGCATCGCGCTTATAAATTTAGCGATTATATTTTTACAGTAATCCATGTATGAGTGTTTCCGTACGGGTTCGTACTTTATTATTTTTATTCAGAGTATGATTAGTTTAACTAAGTTTAAATGAACAACAGATAGATGGATGGATTCAAACGCGTCATTTACCAGTAAATCAAACTAACCATTTTAATTAAATAAAAGCCCGGCATAGCGCGTCATTGGTACGTTTATTAATTTTTGTAACGCGTGAGCCTTAGCAAGTAATTCGTCTTCACTAAGTGCAGGCATTTTATTGTTAAAAGCGAACACAATTTTATTACCGCCTTCAATAATAAAACTAAGAACCTTTCCTGCAAATTCTTTCTCAAGTAGTTGATCAAACACTTCCCTTTGCCCAATTTTAGTATGGCAAATATTAAGTACTAAAACACCATCTAAAGTGAGCGCATTTTTACAATCACGTAAGTAGGATGATTGCACCTGATCTGACTCCATCCCTTCTGAGCTATATAAATCAGAAAAAATAACGTCCGTTTTTATCTGCGTTTTATTCATGTAGTTTGCCGCATCATCAATATGAATAAACAAACGTTCTGACACGGGAACTTCAAAATATTTTATAGCCATATCAGCAACGGCTTTACGATATTCAACGGTATGTATAGTCAGCGCGGGAAACGCATGATAAAGACTTTTTGCGATAGAGCCCGCCCCAAGTCCCATTATCATCGCGGTTTTTAAATGCGGTATAAAAAAAAGCGCAGCCATCATAGCTTGCGTATAAGCTAAGCTTAACCCGTTAATATTATTTAATTTAATACAGCTTTGATAAATTTTTCCGTCAAAGCTGAGAATAAGATTCTTTTTTGTTTGATATACATAAACAGGGCCATGCTCATCAATAGTTGATGCAATACAAGTGCCTTTGATATCCACGAATACTCAATAGGTGAGGTGATGAAAAACGAGTATAACTTACTTAACGTACTGCCATGGCTATTAATATGATTTATAGCCTTTTATTAATTTACAGGCATTTATATACGTACTCAGAAAAGTCGGTTTATCTTTTGGGATTAGATTAGCTAAGGTATCTACTTATATAGCTAGATGGAACTTACCCGTGACGACATTTATTATAAACAGCGACGCAACATGCTAAAAGTCAACTAATACATTGATATAGCTACAAAAAAAACTCTTTGAATATTCCTCATGTTTAACATGAATAAAGTACACATCAACACAAGGGAAGTCTAAACGGCTAAACATCCATCCTTTATTTTTATCGATTTATGCCTTTTTTTCGTCAATTACTACGTAATCGCATCTAACAATAATGTGTAATGAATATGACTCATGTTTTATGTGAAATTAAACCGTTTTTCTTCATATGCCAATCCACGTATAAATTACTCATCCCTTAGCGCTAAACACTATTACTAACAACTTAAAGCCGCTGAATACCTAAGCCAGCTAAGCCAGCTAAGTAAGTTGCAAGGCTAATAAAGCGCAGAGCATCAATCAGGTTTAAATTATAAAATTGGATATAAACACGATGAAAAAAGATTTTACATTTAATATTAAGAGCGTTTCACTCGACGAAAATTATCATCCATCAACTAATACGCGTATCACAACCAACTTTGCTAATTTAGCCAGAGGTGAATACCGCAAAGCAAACTTGCGTAACGCCTTAAACATGATTAACAACCGTTTTAATGCCCTAGCCCACTGGGATAACACCAAAGGTGAGCGTTATGCTGTAGAGCTTGAAATTGTCTCTGTTGAGATAGGTATTGAAGACGGCGGCGAAAGCTTCCCATCAATCGAAATATTAAAAACAAATATTGTTGATCATAAAACTAATAAGCGTATTGAAGGCATTGTAGGAAACAACTTTTCATCGTATGTGCGTGACTACGACTTTAGCGTACTTCTACAAGAGCATAATAAAGGCAAGCCTCAATTTAGTATTCCTGATGACTTTGGGGTTTTACATGGCAAACTATTTCAGTCATTCGTGAATTCGGATACATACAAACAAAACTTTAAAAAACCACCGGTTATATGCCTAAGTGTGTCAGATAACAAAACCTACAACCGCACTGAAAACCAACACCCGGTACTTGGCGTTGAATACGAACCAAATGAATCGTCTTTAACTGAGCAATACTTCAAAAAAATGGGCTTGCAGGTACGTTACTTTATGCCGCCAAATAGTGCAGCGCCTTTGGCATTGTTTTTCTTTGGTGATTTACTTAATGATTACAGCAATCTTGAGCTTATAAGCACCATTAGTACGATGGAAACGTTTCAAAAAATCTACAGACCAGAGATTTATAATGCCAACGCAACAGCGGGTAAATCATATAAACCAAACTTAAAAAACTTGGATCATTCACTAACGCAAATTGTGTATGACCGAGAAGAGCGTGGCAAGTTAGCAAACGAGCAAGGCAAGTTTGCACAAGAGCATTTTATCAAGCCGTACCAAACGGTTCTTGAGCAATTCTCTACTAGCTATCTGTCATAACAACTAATAGTAACAAGCAGTAATAACGCGCTTAACGTAACGTTTAATAATTAACTAAAATATACGGCATTATTTATTATGAAAAAATTACTACCTACATCTACCGCTGGCAGTTTACCTAAGCCTTTATGGCTTGCAGAGCCAGAAACACTTTGGTCACCTTGGAAATTACAAGGTGACGAATTAACCCAAGGCAAACACGACGCCCTACGCTTGTCATTATTCGACCAACAACAAGCAGGCATTGATATTGTTAGCGATGGCGAGCAAACAAGGCAGCATTTTGTAACTACATTTATAGAGCACCTAAATGGCGTTGACTTTGAAAAACGTAAAACAGTAAAAATTCGTGACCGATACGATGCAAGCGTACCCACTGTTGTTGGCCCTGTGAGCCGCCAAAAGTCAGTGTTTGTTGAAGACGCTAAATTTTTACGCCAGCAAACCAAGCAACCAATAAAATGGGCATTGCCAGGCCCAATGACAATGATTGACACGCTTTACGACGATCATTATAAAAGCCGCGAAAAACTAGCGTGGGAATTTGCCATAATTCTAAATCAAGAAGCAAAAGAGTTAGAAGCCGCAGGCGTTGATATTATTCAATTTGACGAGCCCGCGTTTAATGTATTTTTTGATGAGGTAAACGACTGGGGTATTGCTACATTAGAGCGCGCAATTGAAGGGCTTAAATGCGAAACCGCCGTGCATATTTGCTATGGCTACGGCATTAAAGCCAATACAGATTGGAAAAAAACACTAGGAAGCGAATGGCGCCAGTACGAAGAAGCATTCCCTAAGCTTCAGCAATCTAATATCGATATTATCTCATTAGAGTGCCATAACTCACATGTACCAATGGATTTACTAGAACTCATTCGTGGTAAAAAAGTAATGGTAGGCGCTATTGATGTAGCAAATCATACTATCGAAACGCCAGAAGAAGTAGCTAATACGCTACGTAAAGCACTCCAATTTGTAGATGCCGACAAACTCTACCCATGTACAAACTGCGGCATGGCTCCACTACCTCACCATATAGCTAACGGCAAATTAAATGCCTTGAGCGCAGGGGCAGAAATTATAAGAAAAGAATTACTAAAAGAGAATTAGAAAAGTAGCTATAAAATACAGATTGTAAACAATAACAGCTGTCGCACCATGCCATAGTAAAATCCATAAACATGGTGCGTTAGTTAAAATCTACTAACAAAATTTAGGTTAGATATTTAATTTTTTTATTAAAAAGCTCTAACCTATTTTTTGAAAAATCGATAACTGCTTGGTATTGAGTAAAAAAGGGAGAGCCTAACAAACCATGTACTCCCTTTTCACCACCCGCTACCTGAACATGGTCAAGATTAAGTGACACAAAGTCAGGACTTTCAAACAAGGCATTTCCAAACTCTATTGAATGAACTTCTATATCACCCATAGCGTGATCCGAAGTGCCCAAGCCTGCTGCATTCTCAACATTGAGTGTCTCTTCAATGCTAAGCTCACTTAGGCATCCCCTGTCTAAAACAGATGTCCCAGCGCCAGTATCTAAAATAAAACGTAACAATTTACCGTTAATTTTAGCTTCAACAATTTGGTGGCCTGTTTCTGATATTTCAAACTCAATTACAGTTTTGTTCTCAGATAAATTCATATACGTTCCTTGTTATAGAGTTTTTAAAATATTACTTACTATTTTCAGCTTCCCACAATTAATAGCCAAATTTTACTAGTCGCCCACCTCAGCGCGTTTTGTTAGGTAACGTTTATCACCTGAGGCTCAATATTTGTTAAAACATGAATGATTTCATTTGTAGTCATTACTGAATAATGAAACAGCTTATTGTTGTTTAAACTGAAAGTATTCGTTTTAGTTTGAGCATACTCCAATAAGCTTGAATCAGAATACACGCCGATTACGCCCGAATCACGGTTTTGATGATAGTCATGAAAATGGCTACTTTCATCATAAGCTTCAAATAAAACGGTATTTGTAAACACAACCATAAACCTTACGGGATCATCGCCTTTTATATAAGTTTTAAGGTTCAGTGTTAGTAACCCATCAACATACGATAATTTGTCTAAGCTCCAGTCTTGGTAATTATTTGTGACTTCATCGATGGCAGTATTCATTTAATTACCTAACGAGCCTGTAGATTAACTCGTTTCTATTTGTTTTTATTGATAAACAAACCATAGCTGAGTTCCTATTTTGGTTCAATTGATTACTGTATTTTTACGCAAAATATAGAAGTGTTTGATATTGTTTTAATTGACGTTTTAGAAGGGAATACGGGTGTTTGAGTGGCTTTTATTTAGGGTAAAAACGCTTATCCTTCTTAATGCATCGTGTTTTGAAGCTTTTCTATATTATGAACAAGGCAATACAGTTGCCACACAATAAAGTAAAGGCATTCACTTTCATTTGACCTCGTAAGGTCAATTTATTCATCCTTTTATTCACTGTAATGTTCCGCTTTTTATTTAAAAGAAAGCCGGTTCGATACAGCTGAGTCGTTTGCCATTCTTTAATAAACAGCCATTGTCGTCCGATTGAGCTGTCTATTTTTTCTTCCCTTTTGTCTACATAGTTAAGCTTTTTACGTGATTCATTATTTATAACAATGCACTCTTCATACTGTTTTTATTGGCCTTTTTCGTAATAGTTAGGATGGGTGTCATCCTAATTTTGCTCATCATACTGAGCTACTGTTCATATTGTAAATTTTAGTTTTCATCTTGTAATTCTAGGTCTGTTATCGTTACGGATGTCTCACCGTAATTCTTAGCTCTTACTTTCATTAACTCCTTTAACCTGGTTATTTCTCTAGATGAAAGTCTGAACTTTCCACCTGTGTTCGCGTCTTTAGTGACTTTATCGGTCAATGCATAATTTCTTGATATTCCTATTGATGCTGCTGAGTTAGTAGACATGCCCCCACCAAAGACTCTTTTACTTCCAAATAGATCAGCAATTGCCCAATTACTTACAATGGGTTCAATTTTATCCGACTTATTTATTATTTCTTGGGTTGTTTTATCAGCAAATTGCAACAGATGAACTTTGAGGTCATTGCTAAAATTAGGAAAATAATCAGCATTTCTCGCATAATAACTAGAGACCTCTAAACTATTTAGAGAATCAATTTTTGTACCTCTATTCGAATTGACAAAATCTGTTGCATTATTTTTTAATAACTTATATACGTTTTCACCTGAAAAGGCTTTTTTATTGATATTTGGGCTGCCGATATACCCTTGATATAATCCATAAATAATTAAAGGTTCTTTACTATAGTTTTTATCTAAAATCCCATACTGTATGTCACTGAGACTCAACTGAAGACTACCAATATTTACTAGCTTTTTATCCAATAGTGAGTCAGGACCAGTTAATATTTTTTCTAAACTAACTATTGGATACCGCTTAACAATTTCGTTAATTAAAGTAATGTTATAAAGATTAAGCCAATAGGCCAATTGCTCTTGTTTTGAATATAAATTAAGGTTGTTTTTCTCGGGCAATGATTCTAAATATTTTTTAACATCATTGACTAAACTTTTTTGTTTAGGGGATTTTATCAACTCATATGTGAATCTGTTACTTTCATTATGGGTAGCACTGGGAAAAACATTTCTTAACTTAGTACCTATCGGAGGTTCGTCAAGTTTAGCATTTTTTCTTCTGGATGGACCCATATCAAGAACATTCGATTCTAATAATATATTCACAGGTTCAAAGTTTATTGTTAACTTAGATTTAGGTGAATAAACGCTAAATTGAGGGTAGGCTTTATCTTCAGCGAGAAGATATTTTGGGGCACTTAAAAGCAATAACAAACAGCTAAACTTGATCAATAAACTAACTAATTTAAATAAACTCATAAAAAATCCTTATTTTGAGTAGAATAGCCCATATTCTTCATGAGCAACATAACGAGCCTTTAGATTAACTCGTTTTTTATTTATTTTTATTGATAAACAAACCATAGCTGAGTTCCTATTTTGGTTCAATTGATTACTGTATTTTTACGCAAAATATAGAAGTGTTTGATATTGTTTTAATTGACGTTTTAGAAGGGGTTGCGGCTGGTTGAGTAGCTTTAATTTAGGGTAAAAGGGCTTACCCTTCTTAATGCATCGTGTTTTGCAACTTTTCTATTTTATGAACTAGGCAATACAGTTGTCACACAATAAAGTAAAGGCATTCATTTTCATCTGACCTCGTAAGGTCAGTTTGTTCACCCCTTTATTCACTGTAATGTTCCGCTTTTTATTTAAAGGAAAGCCGGTTCGATACAGCCGAGTCGTTTGCCATTATTTAATCGAGAAAGTGGAGCCTATCAGAGTAAACGAATGATACGAGGTGGACGGCAAAAAATTAGAACCGCAATGTATATGGTAATGATGTCAGCTATCCAATGTAACCCTAAATTTAAAGCTATTTATCATCGGCTANCGCGGCAGGGAAATCTAAAAAAGTGGCTATTATTGCCTGTATAAGAAAGCTTATAGTAATCATTAATTCTATGGTGAGAGATGGTGTAACTCGGCCAAACTAGACAGCCACATTAATTGAACAAACAAAATTGTGCCACTAAATTTGCTCTTCGGGTTCAGAATTTATCTTTTATTTCTGAACCACTTTATTTCATCCATTAAATAAGTCATTACATTCTTAAACCCAAATTACACGCACGAAAATAACTCCGTAATGGCAGTTTTAACTTTTACTGAATGGTTTTTAATTTATGCTAATAGCTTTTCGCAGTTACTGATATTCGCTCGCCGCTTTCGCTTTAAGTTTTCACAGTAACTTGCTTGTGAGGTCGGCCTGCCTACTGCGCCGTGAAATACGCGCGTAAATTGCGTAGTGA
>NZ_AUTN01000093.1:0-809 GCF_000497955.1 Pseudoalteromonas sp. TAE56 | reverse complement strand
CTTTTATACAGTAGTTCGATTGATTGAAGGCTCCTCTATTGAGAGACCGATAACAAGAAAGAACGCTGTATAAACTCCAAGCATTAAACTCGGATAGTCAACGGGGCCTCGAGCCCGAATCGCAAGGCAGAGTCAGCTTATTATGAATACACTCAATAATCAAAATGAAATTAACGTCGGTGTCGATACAGGTAAAACTCAACTCGATATTTACATCCGACCTTTAGATATATATTTCACCGTAGAAAACAATGACGGCGGCATTAAACACGCTATAAAAACACTAAAAAAGCACCCAATAACGCGTGTTACTATTGAAGCAACTGGGCGCCTTGAACACCCCTTTATTATGGCGTGTGCTCAAGCGAATATCCCTTTCGTTGTTGCTAATCCCGTTAATATTAAACGTTTCGCAGGCGCTATTGGCCAAAAAGCAAAAACAGATAAACTTGATGCGCAACTCATCGCTCATTTTGGTGAAGGGACCAGACTAGACAGCCACTTTAATTGAACAAACAAAATTGTGCCACAAAATTAGCCCTTCAGATTCAAAATTTATCTTTTTTACTGGGTCACTTTCATTTCATCTATTAAATAAGTCATTACATTCTTAAACCCAAATTACACGCATGAAAATAACTCCGTAATGGCAGTTTTAACTTTTACTGAATGGTTTTTAATTTATGCTAATAGCTTTTCGCAGTTACTGATATTCGCTCGCCGCTTTCGCTTTAAGTTTTCACAGTAACTTGCTTGTGAGGTCGGCCTGCCTACTGCGCCGTGAAATACGCGCGTAAATTGCGTAGTGA
>NZ_AUTN01000092.1:0-27034 GCF_000497955.1 Pseudoalteromonas sp. TAE56 | reverse complement strand
CTTCGTCTACACCGGCAATTAAGGCTACGTTGGGTCTATCAATTTGCATTTATTAACTCCGCCACAGCGTTGGCTGCTTGTTCGCTGGCATTTAATCTAATTTTTTCGTGAATAGCTAAAAAGCGTGCTTTTAGCTCTTTTTTATCAGTGTTGAGCATAGGAGTAAGCGCATTTGTTAAATTAGCCACATTACACTCACTTTGTAAAAACTCAGGTACTAGCTCTTCGTCGGCTAATAAATTAGGCAGCGAAAAGTACTTAATATTAAACGTAAATAAGGTTTTAAAAATCCAATAGCTTAAAGGCTTTATTTTATAGCCCACTACCATTGGCTTTTTATAAAGCATGCCTTCAAGTGTTGCGGTGCCCGACGCTAATAAAATAGCATCAGCAGCTTGCATAGCTAATTTTGATTGTCCATCAAGCAGGTTAACATTAAGGTTTGGCGCGGTAGCATTTAATATATCAGTAAACTGCGCTTTGCGTTTTTCGTTAACTAGTGGCACCACAACTTTAAGATTTGGGTTTTTACCTTGCAGCTCTGCGGCTGTTTTAATGTAAGTTTCACTCAGCAAACCAACTTCAGATCCTCGGCTACCTGGAAGTAACGCCAGTACTTTGTCATCAAGGCTTAAGCCGAGTTCTGCACGTGCTTTAGTATCGTCGTGCTCAAGCGCTATATCGTCTGCCAAAGTATGACCCACAAATGTACAAGGCACTTGGTGTTTATCGTAAAACTCTTTTTCAAATGGCAGTAACGCAAGCACTAAGTTAGTGGCTGCACTTATTGTATGTATACGCTTTTCGCGCCACGCCCAAACAGACGGACTTACATACTGTACTGTTTTAATGCCCGCATCTTTAAGTGGCTTTTCAACACGTAAGTTAAAATCGGGTGCATCTATACCAATAAATACATCAGGTGGGTTATCTACAAAATGCTGCACGAGTTGTTTACGTATTTTAAGCAAACGCGGCAAACGCCCTAGCACCTCAACAAGCCCCATTACCGAAAGCTCATCCATGTCGTAAAGTGTTTTACAGCCCTGCGCTTGCATTTTAGGTCCTGCTATTCCTTCAAAAATAGCGTCCGGAAAATGTTTTTTAAGGGCTTTAATTAAACCTTCACCTAAAATATCGCCCGACAGTTCACCTGCCACAATACCAATTCGTAGTTGTTTTTTATCTTTATTCATTTGATTTTATTTCACAAGTAAACCAGGCGTTCATGCTTGTTAGTTTACCGTGTTTTACTGTTTGGTTAAACGCTTTAAATAACTGGTTTTTTATCACGTAAGTTAAGGCTTTATGTTGTTTGTTTTTAATACTGATGTAGCATAGGAAATATATATTAAGTTTTACTAATATGTATGTTGACAAAAATTGCACAAAAGTAAATACTATTACAAACTTTCAGTAATTACTGAAAGTTCATTAAACCTTAACTTTGCCAATTAAATGTTGCCCTGTTAATCCGTCACTCTCAAGGAGCCAATAATGATAGATGAAACCTTTGTGGATCTATCGCGATTACAGTTTGCTGTTACCGCTCTCTTTCATTTCTTATTCGTACCGTTAACGATAGGTATGACCTGGATTTTAGTTATTATGGAATCGGTTTATGTTATGACCGGTCGCGAAATTTATCGTGATATGACTAAGTTTTGGGGAAAATTGTTTGGTATTAACTTTGCAATTGGTGTGGCGACAGGCCTTACCATGGAATTTGAGTTTGGTACTAACTGGTCTTATTACTCCCATTATGTAGGTGATGTTTTTGGGGCTCCCCTGGCTATTGAAGGTTTAATGGCATTCTTTTTAGAATCGACCTTTGTAGGTATGTTCTTTTTAGGCTGGGACAGACTCTCTAAACGCCAACATTTAGGTGCAACCTTTTTAATGGCCATTGGTACTAACATGTCGGCGCTGTGGATCTTGATTGCCAACGGTTGGATGCAAAACCCAGTAGGTGCTGAATTTAACTATCAAACCATGCGCATGGAAATGACCAGCTTTGCAGAGCTTGTGTTTAATCCTGTAGCACAAGTTAAGTTTATTCATACCGTATCGGCAGGTTATGTAGCTGCATCTATGTTTGTACTGGGCATAAGTAGTTGGTACATATTAAAAGGTCGTGATTTAGCGTTTGCTAAACGTTCTTTTTCGGTCGCATCGGGCTTTGGTTTAGCATCAATTTTATGTGTAATTTTACTCGGTGACGAATCAGGCTACGAGGTAGGTGAAGTTCAAAAAGTAAAACTTGCCACGATTGAAGCTGAATGGCACACAGAAGAGGCTCCGGCTGCGTTTACCGCATTTGGTTTTCCTGATTCAGAAGAGCAAGTAACACATGCTGCGGTTAAAATACCTTACGCACTTGGGTTAATTGCTACGCGTTCACTTGATGAGCAAGTAACGGGTATTAACGACCTAGAAAAACAACACGAAGTACGTATTCGCAACGGTATGATTGCTTATGAATACCTTACAAAACTCAGAAACGGTGAAGATACGCCAGAAAATGTTGCTAAGTTTAATACCCTAAAAGATGATTTAGGTTATGGCTTGCTACTTAAGCGCTACACACCTGATGTTGTAGATGCTACCGAAGAGCACATTCAAAAAGCGGTTAAAGACTCTTTCCCTAAAGTAGGCCCTATGTTTTGGTCATTTAGAATTATGGTTGCCTGTGGTGTAGCCATGTTGGGTGTATTTATATTGGCATTTTACTACAACGCACATCGCGTTATTGAGCAAAAACGCTGGTTGTTATGGGCTGCCGTATTGAGTATTCCACTACCTTGGATAGCTATTGAATTTGGCTGGATAGTTGCTGAGTATGGACGTCAACCTTGGGCTATATCTGAAATACTGCCGACCTTTTTAGCCACGTCGTCACTAACAGTAAACGATATTTTAATTAGCTTAACTGGATTTATTGTTTTCTATACTGGTTTAGCCATTGTTGAAGGTTGGTTGATGATCCGCTTTGTTAAGCAAGGACCAAGCTCGCTACATACTGGTAAATATCATTTTGAATTGCCAAATAAAACTGATCAAACTGAAGGAGAGCAATCATGATTTTTGATTATGAAACATTAAAAATGCTTTGGTGGTTGATCATTGGTGTGCTGCTTATTGGCTTTGCTATTACCGATGGCATGGATATGGGCGTTGCTATGTTGCTTCGCCTAGTTGGTAAAACAGATTCAGAGCGCCGTACGGTAATTAATACCATTGGTCCACACTGGGATGGTAACCAAGTATGGTTTATTACCGCCGGCGGCGCGTTATTTGCAGCGTGGCCTATGGTTTATGCAGCTGCATTTTCGGGCTTTTACTTTGCCATGATGCTAGTACTATTTGCTTTGTTTTTTAGACCACTTGGGTTTGATTACCGCAGTAAAGTAGACTCAAAACGCTGGCGCAACAACTGGGATTGGGGCTTGCTTGCAGGCAGCGCGATTCCAGCTCTCGTTTTTGGCGTTGCATTTGGTAATTTATTTTTAGGCGTACCGTTTAATATTGATAACCTAATGCGTGTTAGCTACCAAGGCTCATTCTTTGGATTACTAAACCCATTCGGATTACTTGCTGGCTTAGTCAGTATTACTATGTTGGTTGCTCATGCTGGTATGTGGTTACAGCTTCGTACAGCCGATGCAGTAGCTGAGCGTTCGGGTCAATATGGACGTTATTCACTAATTGTATTTATTGTGTTATTTGCTGCAGCTGGCTTTTGGGTTGCTAATTTAACGGGTTACCAAATTGTATCAATGGCTGATACGCAAAGTCATGCAGACCCTTTAGCTAAAGTAGTCACTACAGCGCAAGGTGCTTGGTTAAGTAATTACAGCGATCGTCCGTGGACAATGACCTTCCCTATTTTAGCCTTTGCAATGGCATTAAGTGCACTTGTGTTTTCTAAATTAAATAAGCCAGCACTTGGACTTATTTCAACAAGCTTAATGTTAATTGGCGTGATTATGACAGCAGGTGTTTCACTGTTCCCATTTATTATGCCATCAAGCAATAATCCAAATATTAGCTTAACAATTTGGGATGCGGTATCGAGCCATAAAACGCTCAATGTAATGTTTGTTGCAGTGTGTATTTTTGTTCCACTTATTTTAGCTTATACCACTTGGTGTTACGTAAAAATGTGGCGCAGAGTAACGGTTGAAGAAATTGAAAACAACACTCACGGTAGCTACTAAGGAGACTAAACTATGTGGTATTTCGCTTGGATTTTAGGTGTACTTTTAGCCTGTACCTTAGGTGTAATAAATGTAATGTGGTACGAATTTCATCAAAATAAAAACAGCATTGCTGATGATGAACAAGCCATGCACGATTTATTAAACGATGCTAACAACACAAAAGATGACGACTAACCCCCGACCAGATCGCGCGCAGCAGCAATCACTGCGCGCTTTTTTAAAGCGTCAAAGTAAACCCGCTGCAGTGTGGTTAAAGTTAAGCATTGCACTGGGTACTTTTAACGCATTACTAATGATTGCGGGTGCTTATTTACTTGCGCAAACTATTCACAATGTAATGTTTGAAGGTAATAATTTAGCCCAAGTTACTCACTTACTATGGCCCTTAGCAGGCATTATTTTATTGCGCGCGGTGTTTTTAGCGTTAAGCGAACGCTTGAGTGCATATGCTGCACTTAAAATAAAATCGGCTATGCGCCAAACACTTCTAAATAAGCTCAGCTTACTTGGGCCAAGCTATATAGAACAACACGGCCAAGGCGCTACATTAAATACCCTGCATAATGGCGTAGAAGCACTCCACGACTATTATGCTAAATATCTACCCGGTGCTGCTTACAGCGCGCTTATTCCGCTGGCAATATTGGTTGTTATTTTTCCGACAGATTATAAAGCTGGGCTGATATTTTTATTAACCGCCCCGCTCATTCCTTTTTTCATGATTTTGGTAGGCTCAAAAGCCGAAGCTTTAAACCAAAAACGCTGGAAGCAACTTGCCGTGCTAGGCAATTACTTTTTTGACCGCGTACAAGGTTTAACTCAACTCAAGCTATTTAATGCAACACGTACCGAGCTGAAACAAATAGCTAAAATTTCAGATGATTTTAGACACGCTACACTCGATGTTTTAAAAATCGCGTTTTTATCATCATTTGCACTTGAGTTTTTAGCTACCATTAGTGTTGCACTCGTTGCCGTAATTATTGGTTTTAGACTGTTTTTTGGTACTCTTGATTTTGCCACTGGCTTTGTAGTGCTACTTTTAGCGCCTGAATTTTATTTACCATTGCGCCAACTGGGTAGCCATTACCATGCACGCTTACAAGGCATTAGTGCAGCGGCCGATATGGTTGCGATTTTAAATGCACCATTGCCAAGTGACGAAAATGCGTCAGGGACTACAAGTACGCTTGAAAACAATTTAACTTTAAATGCAATTAACTCCATAAGTATTACCGACCTTAATTTTATATACCCAGATAGTAACGAAGGCATCAAAAATATAGATTTAACACTGCCAAATAAAGGCTTAATTGCAGTTGTGGGCAGTAGTGGATCAGGTAAAAGCACGTTGTTTGATTGCCTATTAGGGTTTCATCCTGAGGTGATAAACCACCTATCTATTAATGAGCAGAGTTTAAGTACAACCGATATTACTTACCTGCAAAATAACATTGCATGGATACCACAAAAAGCGACGCTGTTTTACGACACCATTGCTGCCAACATTAAATTGGCCAAACCAACTGCCACACAGCAAGAGCTTGAACATGCAGCAAAGCAAGCTGGTGTGCTTGAATTTATAAATACCCTACCCGATGGCTTTAACACGCTGATAGGTGAACAAGGGGAAGGGCTTTCTGGCGGACAAAAGCAACGCATCGCACTGGCTCGCGCATTTATAAAGCAAGCACCAGTCTTAGTGCTTGATGAGCCTACAGCGCACCTTGATAGCCAAACAGAGCAGCTTATTCAAGATGCTATTAATGAATACGCTAAAAACAACTTAGTATTAGTCATTGCTCATCGATTAAATACCGTTAAACACGCTAGTAACATAGTTGTTATGCACGATGGAAAAATAGCTGAGCAAGGTCACTTTGATAAACTTGCAGCGCAAAATGGTGTATTTGCTAACTTATTAAAAACGGCTAAACAAGGGGTGGCGCATGCATAACTTTATTCGCTTATTAAAGCTTTGCGCTCCTCATTACAAAGCAATGCTACTAGGCACATTTTTAGCGACGATTACGGTATTAGCTAATGTGGGTTTATTGGCTATATCTGGCTGGTTTTTAGCATCAATGGCGGCTGCAGGTATTGCGGGCGTGCAAATGAACTACTTTACTCCAGCAGGTACGATTCGGTTTTTAGCAATCGTACGAACTGCATCGCGCTATGGAGAACGTTTGGTCACTCATAACGCCACGTTTTTATTACTAAGTGAAATACGTACCAATGTATTTGCAACGTTAAGTAAGCTTAACAACGTTGATTTAGCAATGAGCCGCAGCGCCGATTTAGTTAACCGATTACAAAACGATGTAGACGCACTCGACAAGTTTTATTTAAACGTTTTACTGCCTATGCTGGTCGCTCTTTTGAGTGTACCAATCATCATGTTGTTTATGTCGGCCTATAATGGCAACGTCGCCCTTATTTGCTTTACTGGCATTATACTTATTGGTGTGGTTATACCTGCCCTACTCAGCGCAAAGCTCACTAAAAACAGCCATAAAGAAACACAACTTAGTGCACAACTTCGCTCTGAGCTTTCAGATACACTCACAGGGCTTAGAGAGCTTAGTATTTATCAAGCCCGTTCGCAGCAGCTTAATAAGTGCGACGAATTAAGTGAGCAGTACAATCAGCAATTATTTATTCGCCACAAAGCACTGGCAAACTCAGATGGGTTGAGCTTGTTGGTTGTTCAATTAGCCATGCTTGCTAGCATAGCTACCATTGTCCCGCTGGTTTACGCCAACAGTATGGTAAATGTAGAACTTGCTATGTTAAGTCTATTTGTACTGGCAAGTTTTGAAAGCGTATTGCTACTACCTAACGCGTTTATAGAGCTTCCTAGTGTATTAAAAGCAGCAGAGCGATTATTTTCGCTTGAGGATAAAGCAGCTAACTCACAAGTTAAAGATACACATGTAGACGTTGATGAAAAATTTAGTCCGCAAAATAACACATTGGCACTTAACAATATCAGCTATCAATATGGTGAACAAATAGCACTAACTGATGTTAGCTTTGAGCTGATGCCTCAGCAAAAAGTAGCGATTGTCGGTAGAAGCGGCAGCGGTAAAACCACGCTTGTAAATTTACTTACTGGTTTATGGCCTTTGCAACAAGGTAGCATCACTCTAAATAATCAAAATAGTGTTGTTAATTTACATTCATTAAATAGCGATATACGCGCAAACGTTATAAATATACTCGCTCAGCAGCATCATATTTTTGATGGCACACTGAGTGAAAATTTGCGTTATGCCGCGCCGAGTGCCACTAAAGAGAAAATGATTGAAGCGCTAACGTTAGCGCAATTAAGCCCATGGTTTAATGAACTAAAAGAAGGCTTAAAAACACGATTAGGCACTGGCGGACGTAACGTATCGCAGGGCCAATCTAGGCGTATAGCCATTGCGCAAGCATTACTTAAAAACCCTGCTATTTTAGTCCTTGATGAACCAACAGAAGGTCTCGATAATCAATCTAAGCAAGGGGTAATGCAAGCAATCATGCATGTTATGAATAACGCGAGTGTACTCACAATTACGCACGATCCGGCTCTTCTTACTCAAATGGATAATGTTGTATGGTTAGAAGACGGTAAAGTAGTGGCACAAGGCTCTCACAAAGAGCTCAGTAGCGCTTACCCAGATTATGTGGCACTAACTACCCGGTTTTAATACCTCTACAGACACGTCTATAACGCCGACTTTAGGGTCGGCTATCTTTTTAAACATACTTTTTGATAAATCAATAATACGACCTCGCACATACGGGCCTCTATCGTTGATCCTTACCGTGACTGATTTGTTATTAGCTAAGTTGGTAACAACCACCTTAGTACCAAAATCGAATTCTAAATGGGCAGCCGTTGCAGCTTGTTGGCTAAAGCGCTCTCCGTTGGCAGTTGTTCTCCCGTGGTATTTATCAGCATAAAAAGATGCTTTACCAACTTGTGTGATTTCCCCAGTAGATGATTTAACAATAGGCTGGCTACTACAAGCGGCTAAAGCTGAAGTAATAAAAAGAGTGACAACTAACTGAGGTAAACGCATAGGATGGCTTTTATTTTACAAATTACCCGCATACTAACTTGAGTTCGCTGAGTATTAACTGAATTGGGTCTAAACCTTGGGCAATAAAAAACCACCTTCGATATATCACCTAGGGTGGTTTTTTTAATACTTAAAGCAAAGCCTGCAATTATCTTACGATGCCACGCTCTGAGTTTTTAACAAAGTCGACCATCAATTTCACCGCAGGATACTTTGCGGCATCCTCACTAAGCGACTCAATAGCTTCTTCTGCACCTAAGCTTTTACGATAAAATGCTTTGTAAGCACGGCGTACTGCCATTATTTCATCACTTTCAAAGCCACGGCGCTTCATACCTTCTTTATTGATAGCTGCAGGACCCGCTGGCATACCAATGGTAGTAACAAATGGTGGTACATCTTTGTTAACACCTGAATACATACCAATAAAGGCATGTGCACCAATTTTACAAAACTGATGAACACCCGAATTACCACCAAGGATAACCCAGTCACCAACATGTACATGGCCGGCTACACTTGCGTTGTTAGCAAAAATTACGTTATCGCCAATTACCGCGTCATGTGCAACATGGGTATAAGCCATAAACAAATTATTACTGCCAATTTTAGTAACGCCTTGGTCTTGAATCGTTCCACGGTGAATTGTGGCACATTCACGGATAACGTTGTTATCACCCATGATCAATGTAGTTGGCTCGTTATTGTATTTTTTGTCTTGGCAGGCTTCGCCTACAGACGCAAATTGAAAAATATGATTTCCAGAGCCAATAGTTGACGGCCCTTTAACAACAACGTGAGACTCAATAATACAGTTATCACCGATAACAACATCATTGCCAATATAACTATACGGACCAACAGAGACATTGTTGCCTAGTTTAGCGCCAGGTTCGATTATTGCTGTAGAATGGATCACTATTAAAACTCTCTTCTAGCACACATAATTTCGGCACTACATACTACTTTGCCGTCGACTTTTGCTTCTGCAGAAAACTTCCAAATGTTGCGACGTTCTTTTAAAAACTCAACATGAAGATGCATTGTATCGCCTGGTATTACGGGTTGCTTAAAGCGCGCATTATCAACAGCTGCAAATAAATAAAGCTCATTTTCGCTGCGATTTTCAACCGTTTTGAAACCCAGCAAACCCGTTGCTTGTGCCATCGCTTCTAAAATTAACACACCCGGAAAGATGGGCTGGTTTGGAAAGTGCCCAGTGAAAATAGGTTCGTTTATAGAAACATTTTTAATAGCATGTAACGATTTACCTGGAGTAAAATCGATAACACGATCAATTAGTAGCATCGGGTAACGATGCGGTAATAAAGCTAAAATTTCTTGAATATCAAGGCTATTTAATTCGTTTGCCAAAATAGCATCCTTATTAGTGTTCAATATTATGACTTAGCCAATGCTTCAAGCGCTTTAAGACGAGACTTCATATCTGAAAGGTTACGCAAGTGAGCAATAGTTTTACGCCATTCTTTGTTTGTTGTATGGGGCATACCAGATGAGTAAATACCTGGTTCGGTGATTGATTTTGTCACCATACTCATACCGGTAATTATAACACCATCACATACAGACATGTGACCATTAATTGCAACCATGCCACCAATTTGACAGTTCTTGCCAATGGTAACGCTTCCTGCAAGAACAGTGCAGCCCGCAATTGCGGTGCCTGAATTAACTTCAACGTTGTGCGCTATTTGACACTGATTATCGATAATAACATTGCTATGAATGATGGTATTGTCCAGTGCACCACGATCAATTGTCGTACTAGCACCGATTTCAACTTTGTTGCCTATGATCACTGAACCAAGCTGAGGTATTTTAATCCACTGCCCGCGCTCATTTGCATAGCCAAATCCATCACTACCTACAACACTATTTGCTTGAAACAAACAATCTGAACCAATTTCAACATCGTGATAAATAGTCACACTAGGCCAAAGCTTAGTGCCTGAACCTATTTTAACACGTTCCCCGATAAAACTGTTCGGACCAATTTGCGCGTTGTCACCTATCACTGCATCAGCTTCAATGACTGCGTTAGCACCAATAGCGGCGCTATCACTAACAATCGCTGTTGAATGAACAGTTGCACTTGGATGAATACCCGTCGAGGCTGAGCGTGGTGTAGTATCCATAAATTGCGCTAATTTTGCGTAACTTACATACGGATTAGCAACAATAACTTTGCTACCACTAAAGTACTCTGCATCAGCTTGGCTGACTATTACAGCGCTGGCTTGAGTAGTCTCAAGTTGCGAGCGATATTTTGAGTTGGCTAAAAATGCAATATGCCCAGAATGGGCATTTGCAAGTGTCGCTATTTTTTTTATTTCTAAAGCGCCATCACCCTGAAGTTCGGCGCCTAGAAGTTCCGCAATTTGCGAAAGCGTATAATTTTGCATAGAGTGATTATTTCTTACTAACAGCGGCTACAACTTTAGATGAAAGATCAGTCACTTCTTTAGGGTTAAAGTAAATAGTAGTGTCTTTTACTTTAACTTCGTCGAAGTCGCCGTCTTTAGCAATCTCTTCAATTGTTTTGATGATTACACCTTGAACTTTAGCAAGCTCTTGGTTTTGACGCGCTTTTATTTCTTGCTCTAAAGGGCGACCCTGTTCAGCAAGATTTTTTTGCATGCCTTGAATTTTTTCACGCAGAGTATCTTTTTGAGCTTGGCTCATAGTGGTACTTTCACGTTTAAATTTTTCAGCTTCAAAACGAATATCGCCTTGTAACTTTTCAAGCTCTTGACGACGTTCAGCAAACTCAGTTTGTAAAGACTGTTCAATTTTAGCCATTTGAGGAATTTGCTTGTAGATTTCCTGCATATCAACAATACCTACTTTGTGTGCAAATGCATTCACAGAAGTACCCATCATTAAAGTTGCTAAAACTGCTACAGCTGTTGATTTAAATAATTTTTTCACAAAAAACTCCTTTAGAAAGTGTTACTAATGTTAAAGCTGATGGTTTTCGTATCGTCATCTTCTTCTTTTTGCAATGGATACGCAAAACTGATCAGCATTGGACCCATTGGAGAGATCCATTGTAATGAAAGACCGGTTGAAACCCTAAAGCGCATTGGGTCTGAATAGTCATCTAACTTAGCACGTTCATCAACGCCTAAGTTTTGATAGCGGTCTACGTTAAACTCAGTATCCCATACGTTTGCAGCATCAACAAAGAAGCTAGTTCGTACAGAGCTGGTATTTTCTTCATCTAAGAATGGCGTAGGAACAATTAGCTCCATACCTGCCACTGCTTTAGCATTACCACCAATACGGCCTTGTGGCACTAGAATATCAAATTCTGATGCGCCACCAATGCTACCGGTTGTAGTACCGTCTGCACCTGGCGTACCCGGAATAGACTGCGGTATACGTGATACAGCACGTGGTAATATTGTATTACGGTCAAAGCCACGAAGTTCCATTTCAGTTATACGGAAGTACTCTTGGAATGGAAGTGTTTGCTCATACCCGTTTGTAGAACCATAACCATTACCATAACCAAGTGCTGCACGCGTTGAGAATACCCAACGGTGGTCATTTGATATAGGCCAGTAAAAACGCGAATCGTAATTCAGTTTAAAGTACTGAAGATCTGAGTTAGGCGTTGTTGCTGTTAAGTTTAGAGTTTGACGCGAACCCGCTGTTGGGAATAAACCACGGTTAACGGTAATACGCGACCAACCTACACTCAGCTCGTACTTAGTAAAATCAAAGCCTGCATCTGGGTTATCTGGATCTAAGAATGTTTCACGAAGTACACGCGTTTGCTCGTACTCTGCAATATCCGAAAGCTCTTCTTTAATCCAACGAGCGCCAAAGTTAACACGATTTACAGCATCAATTGGAAAACCAATATTTGTGCCTAAACCATAACTTTTCGATTTATATTCAACAAGACTAAATTTACTTGCATCGTAGTTTCTGTAAAAGATGCTACTGCCTTGCGATACACCATCTGGCGTAAAGTACGGGTCTGTGTACGATAAGCTTAAGCTTTCAGAACCTGTAGACGTATTAAGGTTTAAACCAATTTGGTTACCTGTGCCTAAAAAGTTAGATTCTGTTACACCAATATTAAACTGCAGACCTAAGTAAGAGCCATAAGCAAGACCAGCATTAAAGCTACCTGCTGATTGCTCTTTTACAGTAAAGTCTACGTCAACTTGGTCATCCACACCCGGTACAGGCACTACGTTAAAATCAACAGTTTCCATGTAAGGTAAACGTTGAATTTGCAGTTTTGAACGCTCAAGGTTTTGATTAGATAACCATGCGCCTTCAAGTTGCGTCATTTCACGACGAAGTACTTCATCAGCCGTATTTTGGTTACCGCCAACAATAATACGACGAACGTATACACGCTTACCTGGATTAACCGATAGTGTTAATTGCACTTCTTGGTTTTCGTCGTCAATTTCTGGAATTGTACGAACTTCAGCATTAGCATAACCAAAACGTGCTAAGTAGCTTTTAATAAACTCTTCAGATGAAGTAACTACAGAGCCGTTATAAAGCTCACCCGCTCTAAGGGGGATAACACTTTTAATTAAGTCTTCACGGCCAAGCAAGTCACCAATAAAGTCAAAACCTTTAACTTTATATTTTACGCCCTCAGTTAAGTTAGCTGTAACGTAAACTGATTCACGTTCAGGACTCACTGAAACTTGCGTTGAGTCGATATTAAAACGTAGGTAACCACGGTCTAAATAATAACTACGAATTTTTTCTAAATCGCCTTCAATGGTTTGCTTTTGGTAGCGGTCGCTACCCATAAACTGCCACCAAGGTAAATCTTGCTGCGATTCAGCAAGCTTAAGAAGCTCTTCATTAGAAAAAAGTTCATTACCCACTAAGTTAATTTGGCGGATAGAAGCAGCATCACCTTCATCAAACTCTAACTTAAGTTTAACGCGGTTACGTGGCAGCTTAGTAATACTGATGTCTACTTTAGCGTTGTATTTACCAATACTGTGGAAAAACTCAACTAAGCCTTTTTCGATACTATCGATAACGGTTTTATCAAGTGGTTCACCTTGGCGAATATCTTGCTGATCAAGAGACTCATTAAGCTGCTCGTCTTTAATGTCTTTATTGCCTTCAAACTCAATAAAGCTGATGGTAGGACGTTCCGTTACTTTAAAAATAACGTTGTTGCCATCACGAAGTGCTTTTATGTTATCAAAGTGCCCTGAACGATAAAGTGACTTTATTGTTTTTGAAATCGTATAGTCATCAACATTATCGCCTACGTTAATAGGAATATGTGTTAGCGCTGCACCAAGTGCTACGCGCTGCAAACCTTCAACTTTTAGGTCTTCAACAATAAAGGAGTTTTGGCCTAGGGCTGCAAAACTTGCACCCAATAAACTTGTTATTGCCAAATGTTTTTTTATAGCCATTTTATTATCTTTATCCTTTACAACTGTATTACCGCATAACACCTTACTAGTGGTGCTTTACAATCGTGTTCTAATTAGTAATTTGCCACGCTGTAACTACAAACGCGATACATCATTGAACAAAGCGAAACATGTTAGAAAAATGAGCAACAAGGCACCCACTTTAAAACCAAACTCTTGTGTCTTTTCAGAGACCGGCTTTTTACGAAAAAGTTCAATTATGTAATACATTAAGTGTCCACCATCAAGCACTGGTAAGGGTAATAAATTAAATACACCCAAGTTAACGCTTATTAAAGCTAGAAAGCTTAAAAAGGCCACTAACCCATAGCTTACGCTAGTTCCAGCGCCGACTGCAATGCCCACAGGACCACTTAAATTTTTAACCGAAACCTGGCCTGTAATTAAATTACCAATCATGTCAAAACTGAGAGTAATTAAGCGCCACGTTTCTTTTGTGCCTCGCACGATACTATCGAGCGGGCCGTAATGTCTAGTCTCTACATAACCATCAGGCCATTGCTGAACAACGGGAGCAACACCTAAAAAGCCTTGCTCAATACCGTTATTATCTATGCGCCCTTTAGGGGTAACTGTAATGGCTTGTATAGTATCTTGTCTTTTTACACTAAATTGTAAAGATTTGTTAGCTGATTGCGTAATAAGATTAACTAATTGCTGCCAATTGCTTATTGTTTCACCGTTTACAGCTAAAATTGTGTCGTTAACTTGTAAATTAGCGTGTTCTGCGGCTGAGTCTTTAGTTACGGCGGCTATTGTTAAAGTTGCCTGAGGTCTAAATGGCACAATACCCAACGAACTTAGTGGTGGTACGTCTCGCTGATCAAGCTTCCACCCCTCTAAATTAAGCGTTTTAACACGTGGTTGCAGGTTTTTATCACGAACAATAACTTCAACGCTTTCTTCGCCTAAGTTAGACATAAGCGCAAACGTGGCATCTTGCCATGTCGTTATGTCATCATCACCAATTTTTATAATATGTTGAGAAGGCATAATGCCTGCCTGCTCTGCGCGACTGCCTTCGGTTATGCTGCCAACAACCGGCTTTACCGACTGCACACCTACCATATACATCACCGCAAGAGCAAAAATGGCAAACAAAAAGTTAGCCATTGGTCCCGCAGCAACAATAGCAATACGGGCTTGTACAGATTTAGCGTTAAACGACAAGTGGCGTTGATTTGCTGGTACGTCATCAACTCGCTCATCAAGCATTTTTACATATCCGCCTAATGGAATAGCGGCAATCACGTATTCGGTATTATATTTGTCATGCCATTTTAACAGTGGCTTACCAAAACCAATTGAAAAACGCAGCACTTTAACGCCCATTTTTCGTGCAACCCAAAAATGGCCATATTCATGTATGGCCACTAAAATACCAAGCGCTAAAATAAACGAGCCAAGATTCCAAAAAAAATCAAACATATTAATGCGCCACTTTTGTTATAAATTCTGAAGCGCTAATACGCGCTAATTTATCACACTCTAAAATTTCATCTAGGCTTTGCACATTGGTGTAAGTTGCAGCTTCTAGCGTCTGTGCATTTATTTTGTATATATCGGTAAAACCAATTTTACCGCTTAAGAACGCGCCCACAGCTATTTCATTTGCTGCGTTAACCGTTGTTGTTGCGCCCTGCCCTGCACTACACGCATCAATCGCTAATTGTAAATTTGGGTAACGAGAAAAATCAGGTTTAGTAAACGAAAAATCACAAATATCAGAGAAGTTTAACGGTTTAACACCCGCACTAATTCGCTCAGGATATGCAAGTGCATGGGCAATTGGAGTGCGCATATCGGGGTTACCCATTTGCGCTAAAATAGAACCATCGTGGTACTGCACCATTGAATGAATAATACTTTGCGGATGAATAACCACATCAATATCACTCGCATCACAATTAAATAACCACTTAGCTTCAATAAACTCTAAGCCTTTATTCATCATAGTTGCGGAATCTACTGATATTTTTTGACCCATCGACCAATTAGGGTGCGCTACAGCTTCACTCACGGTTACATCTTTTAATGTGTTTATATCGCGCGTTAAAAATGGGCCACCAGAGCCGGTAAGCAAAATTTTACTTACGCCATGTTGCTGTAGTTTTTGATCGCCTTTGGCATTTTGTAACGAAGAAGGTAGGCATTGAAAAATTGCATTATGTTCGCTGTCTATTGGCAGCAAAGTGGCTTTATGTTGTTTAACTTTGTCAATAAACAACTGGCCCGACATAACTAAAGATTCTTTATTAGCAAGCAGTACTTTTTTACCTGCTTCAACAGCACTTAATGTTGGCAGTAAGCCAGCTGCACCTACAATTGCCGACATTACAATGTCAACATCAGGGTGAGCGCATAAATCGCTCATTGCTTGCTCACCGTGCATAACAAGAGTTTGGCACTGGGTATTAGCTAAATAAGCAGATAACTGCTCTGCGGCCTGCTGGTTAGCCATAATTGCATAAAGCGGCTCATGTTCAATACACAACTCCGCCATTTTTTTTGCATTTTGTCCTGCAGCCAAAACAAAAACATCAAATAACTCTTTATTGCGCGATACAACATCAAGTGTACTTAAACCAATTGAGCCTGTTGCGCCTAAAATAACCAGCAATTGCTTTTGGCTCATAAACTAAGAGTCCACGCATAGCACATAACAAACATTGGAGCAGCAGCCGTTAGACTGTCAATTCTATCTAAAATACCGCCGTGCCCTGGTAAGCATCGACCGCTATCTTTTAAACCGGCTTCGCGTTTAAACATGCTTTCCAGTAAATCACCTACCGCAGAAAACAAAGCAATAAATGCTGTCATTATCGCGTACACAGGCCATACAACTAAATCAACATCGGTAAAGTGGCAAAATGCTAGTACAAAAATAATAGAAGCAACTACACCGCCTGCTAACCCTTCAATTGTTTTATTAGGGCTTACTTTAGGCATTAATTTATGTTTACCAAAACTCTTGCCTGTAAAGTAAGCACCCACATCTGCGCTCCATACAATACCAAGTACGACTAAAATTAGTACTGAACCAAAATGAGTTGATTCAACGTACTGCGCACTGCGTAATGTATTTAGTGCAAGCCATAACGGTACAAGCGTTAATAAACCTGCAATGCCGCGCATAACTAAGCCTTCATTCCACGCCTTAGCCATTTCTGGGTAGCGCCAAATTAAATAGCTAGCAACAATCCACCAAGCAAACGAAAGCGTAAATAAATAATTTGCATCACCTACTAGCTTGCCATTTTCCCATAATGATTCAATAGGCCAATGTAAATTAAGCAGGCCAAGTAAGGCTGCAATCAACACAACAAAGGCGCCACGTTTGAGCTTGTTACATAAGCCCATAAATGCAGACCATTCCCATGCGCCTAATAATACGATTGCACCAGCAAAGTAACTAAATAACGTAAGCGGTGTATAAAAAACCAAAGCCAATGCTGATGGTGCAAGCACAAGTGAGGTTAAAATTCGTTGTTTTAACAAAATGTGACCCTTATTCTATTTAGGTTTGAGCGAGTAATTGTTTTATTTGTTCGCCCGTACAACCAAAACGTCGCTCTCTGGCAACGTAACACGCAATGGCCTCAGCAAATGCTGCTTCATTAAAATCAGGCCAAAGTGTCTCGGTAAAGTAAAGTTCTGCATAAGCAACTTGCCATAGTAAAAAATTACTAATACGAACATCGCCACCAGTGCGAATAAGCAAATCAGGTTCTGCCTGATCTGCCATGCTCATATGCTGTGCTAAGCGCTCTTCTGTAATATCTTCTGCGTTGAGTGTGCCCTGCGCAACTTGCAAAGCAAGTTGTTTAGCCGCATTGGCAACATCCCAACGACCACCATAATTGGCTGCAACATTTAAACACAGCCCGGTGTTATTTTCAGTCAGCTTATGCGCAGCGTCTACCTTGCTACGTAATCCTTCAGAAAATCGTGATAAGTCTCCAATAATGGTCAGTTTTACATTGTTTTTATGAAGCTTTTTAACTTCCTTTGTTAAAACAAATAAGAAAAGCTCCATTAAAGTGTTTACTTCGTCTTCAGGGCGGCGCCAGTTTTCACTACTAAAAGCAAATAAGGTTAACGATTGTATCCCTAATTTAGTACAAAACTGAACAGATTGACGAACTGCGTCTACGCCTTTTTTATGCCCATACACACGAGGTCTATTTCTAGCTTGCGCCCAACGTCCGTTCCCATCCATGATGATAGCAACATGTTTGGGTAAACATTGCTGTGAAATTGTGTCAGCATCTAGAACCATAAATATCGAGTATTCCATAAAAAAACGCCGCCTAGTATACCCTAGACGGCGTTTCAAAACTAATAATTTTAGTTGCTTAGATTTCCATCAATTCTGTTTCTTTAGCAGCTAATAAAGTATCCATTTCTTTAATAAACTTATCAGTAAGCTTTTGAATCGCATCATCTGATTGACGCGCTTCATCTTCAGATATGTCTTTATCTTTTAATAAACCCTTTACATCGCCATTAGCATCACGACGAATGTTACGAATAGCAACACGACCGCCTTCAACTTCAGCGCGTACAATTTTGATTAGGTCTTTACGACGTTCTTCTGTAAGTGGAGGAAGTGGTACACGAATAACAGTTCCTGCCGACATAGGGTTTAAACCTAAATCAGACGCCATAATTGCTTTTTCAACAGCTTGCGCTAAAGACTTATCAAATACACCAATAGCCAGTGTACGAGAATCTTCAATTGTTACATTAGCAACTTGGTTTAAAGGCGTTGGTGCTCCGTAGTACGATACCATAATGCCATCTAAAATTGCAGGATGTGCACGGCCAGTACGAATTTTAGATAATTGGCTACCTAGTGCTGTTACACTTTTTTGCATACGCGCTTGCGCGTCTTTTTGAATATCGTTAATCACGGTGTAATCCTAATTATTTGATTATTTCATCTGAGGCTTGTGAAGAAATAAGTGTTCCTTCTTCTTCACCCATAATTACGCGTTTTAGCGCGCCTGATTTATTCATGTTAAATACGCTCAATGGCATATTGTGATCGCGGGCTAAAGTAAATGCCGCTAAATCCATAACTTTTAATTCTTTTTCAATGATTTCATTGTAGCTTAAATGGCTGTAAAGCGTTGCTTCTGGGTTTTTAACAGGATCATCACTGTATACGCCATCAACTTTAGTCGCTTTAATTACTGTATCTGCTTCAATTTCGATACCGCGTAAACATGCTGCAGAATCGGTAGTAAAAAATGGATTACCAGTACCCGCTGCAAAAATAACAACGCGGCCAGTTTTCAATAAACTAATTGCTTCAGCCCAGTTATAAGCGTCACATACACCATTAAGCGGAATAGCCGACATCAAACGACAATTTACAAATGCACGGTGTAGCGCATCACGCATTGCAAGGCCGTTCATAACCGTTGCAAGCATACCCATGTGATCGCCCACTACGCGATTCATACCTGCTTCTGCAAGTGACCCACCGCGTAAAAAGTTACCTCCACCAATAACTAAACCCACTTCTACGTCGAGCTCAACTAGCTCTTTAATTTCTTGTGCCATACGGTCTAAAACTTTAGGGTCGATGCCGAAGCCTTCGTCTCCCATTAAAGCTTCACCACTTAATTTGAGAAGAACACGTCTAAAAATAGGTTTGCGATTGATAGTCATAGTATTGGGGCCAACTTTTATTGAATTATGGATAAAAAATAACCGCGCTTATGTTAAACATAAAAGCGCGGTTATTTTAAAGAATTTCTAGCTGCGAAGCAAAACCAAATAGTACTTTAATTGCATCTAATTTCCTTTTGCTTCACAAATAGTAATCTTACTTAGCTTTAGCAGCAGCGATTTGAGCAGCAACTTCAGCAGCAAAATCTTCTTCTTTCTTCTCGATACCTTCACCAACTTCTACACGTACGAAGCTAGTAACTGTTGCGTTTTTCTCTTTAAGAATATCGCCAACAGATTTTTTAGGCTCCATGATGAAAGCTTGACCAGTAAGAGAAACCTCACCAGTGAATTTTTTCATACGGCCAACAACCATCTTCTCAGCGATTTCAGCAGGCTTGCCTTCATTCATCGCGATTTCGATTTGTACTTGCTTTTCTTTTTCAACAACGTCAGCAGGTACATCAGAAGGTGTTAGGTATTCAGGGCTAGATGCAGCAACGTGCATTGCAACGTGCTTAAGTGTTTCTTCATCAGCAACACCTGCAACAACAACACCGATACGATCGCCATGACGGTACTCAACTAGGTTTTCACCAGTTACGTACTGTAAACGACGTACATTGATGTTTTCGCCAATTTTAGTAACTAGCTCAACACGGTCTTCTTCAAACTTAGCTTGTAAGTCTTCGATAGAGATAGTGTCAGCAATTGCAGCGTCAGCAACTTTATTAGCAAATGCTAAGAAGCTTACGTCTTTTGCAACGAAATCTGTTTGACAGTTAACTTCTACTAGCACTGCAACACCAGCGTTTTGCTTGATGATGATAGTACCTTCAGCAGCAATGTTACCTGCTTTTTTAGCAGCTTTAGCAGCGCCACTTTTACGCATGTTTTCAATCGCTAACTCGATGTCGCCATCAGTCTCAGTTAACGCTTTTTTACAATCCATCATGCCAGCGCCTGTGCGCTCGCGTAATTCTTTAACTAGGGCAGTAGTTACAGCCATTAGTAAATCCTCAAATCTGAAATCAGGTTAGATAAGCGGGTTACCCGCTCGACAAGAATAGCAAGTCTTCACCTTAAAAAGATGAAGACTTGATGACAGCTAATTACTCAGCTTCAACGAAATCGTCTTTCTCAGCTTGAGCAACGATGTTATTCTCGCGACCTTCAGTAATAGCAGCTGCAACAGCGCTAGTGTAAAGGCTTACAGCACGGATAGCATCATCATTACCTGGAACGATGTAATCAACACCGTCTGGGTTAGAGTTAGTATCAACGATTGCAACAACAGGAATACCTAGGTTGTTTGCTTCACGGATAGCAATGTGCTCGTGGTCAGCATCGATAACGAAAAGCGCGTCTGGAAGACCGCCCATGTTTTTGATACCACCAAGGCTCTTTTCAAGCTTTTCCATTTCGCGGTTAAGCATTAACGTTTCTTTCTTAGTTAACTTCTCGAAAGTTCCGTCTTGGCTTTGTGCTTCAAGGTCTTTAAGACGCTTGATTGATTGACGTACAGTTTTCCAGTTAGTCAACATACCACCTAACCAACGGTGATTTACGAAGAACTGGTCGCTTTCTAAAGCAGCTGATTTAACTGCGTCGCTTGCTGCGCGCTTAGTACCAACGAAAAGAACTTTACCTTTGTTTGCTGCAGCACTTGATAAAAACTTAAGTGCGTCGTTGAACATTGGTACAGTTTGCTCAAGGTTGATGATATGTACACGGTTACGTGTGCCGAAGATGAAAGGCTTCATCTTAGGGTTCCAGTAACGTGCTTGGTGACCAAAGTGAACACCAGCTTGAAGCATATCGCGCATTGAAACGTTTGCCATTTTATAGATCCTCTATAGTTGTTTAGGGTTAGGCCTCCACATATCCCATAGCACCAACACCGAAGTAATTAAACTTCAAATGCACCCAAGTGTATGTGACGATACGTGTGTGTGTTAAAATAAAATTGTGTTTGCCTTAAATACAAAAAATCATTTAAGAATTTATTTGTAAAAAGACGGCGCGCTTTATACCATATTAAAATTAAATACTCAACGTCGCGTGCAAAATTTGTTCGGCGATAAATGTTAAAAACTCAACTTTGGAGCCTCAATGAGCGCTATTATCAAGACCCCTGAAGAAATAGAGAAAATGCGCGTAGCTGGGCGCTTAGCGGCCGATGTACTTGAAATGATCGGCCCTCATGTAGTGCCAGGTGTTACCACCGATGAGCTAAATACACTTTGTCATGATTATATTGTTAATGTGCAACAAGCAATCCCTGCTCCGTTAAATTATCATGGCTTTCCAAAATCAGTTTGTACGTCAGTTAATCATGTTATTTGTCACGGAATTCCAAATGACAAAGCATTAAAAGAAGGTGACAGCGTTAATATTGACGTAACGGTCATTAAAGATGGTTACCACGGCGATACATCTAAAATGTTCCACGTTGGTACACCAAATATTCAAGCTAAACGTCTTGCAGAAGTAACACAAGAAAGCCTATACCTTGCTATTAAAATGGTAAAACCAGGTGTGCGTTTAGGTGATATTGGTGAAGCAATTCAAAAATATGCAGAGAGCTTTAATTACTCAATTGTACGTGAGTATTGCGGCCACGGTATTGGCGCAGGATTTCATGAAGAACCACAAATAATGCATTACGGTAAAGCCGGTACTGGCGAAGCCTTAAAAGCAGGTATGTGTTTAACTATTGAACCTATGGTTAATGCGGGTAAACGCCAATGTAAGCTTCTTAAAGATGAGTGGACAGTAGTTACACGCGACCGTAGTTTGTCTGCACAGTGGGAACACACATTATTAGTGACTGAAAATGGTGTTGAAATTTTAACGCTACGATCAGATGATACAATCGACAGGATCATAGAACACTAATAATAAATAAGAAATTAGGAGCCAGCCCACGTGGCATTACCCAACAAAGTAAAAAAGTTGCTTAGCGATGCTGAGCAACTTAGTGATTATCGCGATTGTTCTAGCTATTTTTATAAATGGTTACATAACGAATTTTCTAAACAACCGGTTGGGAATTTAATTAATGCCCGGGCTGAGTTTATTGACCGCCTACTCATTAAGCTTTTTCATGTTTACGACTTAGCACGCGAACCTGATTTAGCATTAATAGCTGTGGGCGGGTACGGACGTGGCGAGCTACACCCCTACTCCGACATCGACTTTTTATTGCTTGTAACTAAACCGCCAAGCGAAGAAATATGCGAAAAAATAGGCCAGTTTGTTACCATGCTATGGGATCTCAACTTAGAGATTGGTCACAGCGTGCGCACGATAGAACAAGCCATTGAGCAAAAACGTGAAGACGTTACTTTTGCCACCAGCTTGCTCGAAAGTCGCCTTATTTTTGGTAACCACATTGAGTTTGAAAAACTCAAAATGCATATTCTTGAAACGCCAGTATGGCGCTCAGGCGAATTTTTTACTGCCAAAGTTCAAGAACAAAATTTACGCCACAGAAAGTGCCACGGCACCGCGTATAATCTTGAGCCAAACATTAAAGAAAACCCAGGTGGTCTGCGCGACTTACAAACCATTATTTGGGTGGCAAAAAAGCACTTTAGAACCGAAACCCTGCAAGAATTAATAAGCCACGGATACTTAACTCACGAAGAATTTCAAGAGCTTTCTGAGTGCCTAGAAAACCTATGGAACATTCGCTTTGCACTGCATTTAGCTGCAGGTCGAGCGGAAAACCGCTTATTGTTTGATCATCAACCGCTAGCCGCCGAAATTTTAGGTTTTGGTAGCGACGGCAAAGCCTCTGTTGAGCGTATGATGAAGCGCTTGTTTAGAATAATGAGCCGCGTGCGCGAACTTAACCAAATGCTACTTTCATACTTTGAGCAAAGTATAATGCCCGAAAGTAGTGCTGTGGTAGCAATAGAACTCGACAGAAACTTTGAGCAAGTAGGCCATCAAATACGCGTAAAAGATCCGTCGGTATTTTTTAGACGTGACCAACTCTTTGTATTGTTTGAGCACATAGCCGATAACCCAGCAATAACGCATATTTACCCAAGTACTATTCGTACTATTCGCCAAGTGCGCCGTCGTTTATTGGGTGACTTACAAGATTATGCAGCCTGTCGTGAAGCCTTTTTACGCCTTGTAAAACACCCTAACGGCATGGGCCGCGCATTTACGTTAATGCACAAGCACGGCATGCTTGCCGCGTACTTACCGCAGTGGCGTAATATATTTGGGCAAATGCAGTTTGATTTGTTTCACGCTTACACCGTAGATGAGCACACCCACAAATTAATCAAAAATATTTACGAATATTTTGATAAAACAGGCATTAGCGAGTTTCCGATTTGTAGTGAAATAGTCACTCGAATGGACAAACCAGAGTTACTTTATTTAGCCGGTATATTTCACGACATTGCTAAAGGCCGAGGTGGTGACCACTCAGAACTTGGCGCTGTTGATGCAATAGCATTTGCTAAATTACATGGTTTTGCGTCATCAGATGGAAAACTAATAGCATGGCTTGTTAGTAACCATTTACTTATGTCGGTTACCGCACAGCGTAAAGATATTAACGACCCTGCTGTAATAAAAGACTTCGCTACGCGCGTTAAAACAGAGCGCCAACTCGACTACTTATATTGTTTAACCGTTGCCGACATACGTGCAACCAACGACAACTTGTGGAACGATTGGAAAAACACCCTACTGCGTGAGCTATACTTACACACGCAACGCGCTTTGCGTCTAGGGCTCGAAAACCCAATGGATCAACGCGACCAAATTCGCGATAAAAAGCACCAAGCTAAACAACGCTTGATAAATCTGGGTTATGCCGAGGAAAAAATTGATTTAATTTGGAGCCGCTTTAAAGCTAACTACTTTACCGCCTTTAGCGAACAGCAAATATCATGGCAAAGTGAGCATTTATTAAGTAGCACAGACTTAAGCCAGCCAAGTGTTATTGTATCTAACAAAGCTATGCATGGTGGCACACAAGTATTTGTATACAGCCCCTACTCTGGCCCACTGTTTGCCCGATTAGTAAGTGTAATTGGCTCTAAAAAAGCACAAATACAACATGCGCAAGTACTGACCACTAAAGACGGTTACGTCTTGTTTAGCTTTGTAATACTTGAAGTAAGTGGTGACCCTATTGCAAGTGGTCGAGCACAATCAATTAAACGCGGGCTTGAGCAAGCACTGAGCGATCCACGTAAAAAGATTCGCTTTAAAAAGAGCCGCTCTCAACGTTTTAAAGATTTTAATATTAAACCTAAAATTGTGTTGCGCCCACATGCACGCAAAGACCGCAGCTTAATAGAAATTCAAGCTGTCGATATACAAGGTTTACTAACCAAAATAGCCGAAGTTTTCCAAGCGCATTTACTACACATTCACGCTGCCCGTATTACAACGGTAGGTGAACGTGCCGAGGATTTCTTTGTTGTATCAAATAACGAATACCAAGCGCTGACTGATGAAGAGCAAGCAAAAATTCATCAGGCATTACGTAAAAAATTCAACGCCGAAACAGAATAGAGGACACACATGTCAGATTTAAAAACGATGATCGAAAACGCATGGGATAACCGCGATAGCATTAGCCCAAGCACAGTATCAAGCGACGTAAAACAAGCTATTATCGACGCACTTGATTTACTTGATAGCGGCGCAGCACGCGTTGCTGAAAAAATATCAGGTGAATGGGTTGTACACCAGTGGCTTAAAAAAGCAGTGCTACTGTCGTTTCGTATTCGCGACAACCAACCAATGAACGACGGCGTAAACCAGTTTTACGACAAAGTACCGCTTAAATTTAGCGACTACACCCCAGAGCAGTTTCAGCAAGGCGGTATGCGCGTAGTACCAAACGCTGTAGCACGTAAAGGCAGCTTTGTAGGTAAAAATGTTGTACTTATGCCATCTTATGTAAATATTGGCGCATACGTTGACGATGGCACCATGGTTGATACATGGGCGACTGTAGGCTCGTGTGCACAGATTGGTAAGAACGTACATTTATCAGGTGGCGTAGGCATAGGCGGCGTTTTAGAGCCTCTACAAGCTAACCCAACCATCATTGAAGACAACTGCTTTATTGGCGCTCGTTCTGAAATTGTTGAAGGCGTAATTGTTGAAGAAGGCGCAGTTATTTCAATGGGTGTTTACATCAGCCAAAGTACCCGTATTTATGACCGCGAAACTGGCGAAATTCACTACGGCCGCGTACCTGCAGGCGCAGTAGTTGTACCAGGTGCACTGCCGTCAAAAGATGGCACTCACAGCCTTTATGCTGCAATCATCGTGAAAAAAGTAGATAAGCAAACACGTGAAAAAGTAGGCATCAACGCTCTACTACGCTCAATTGATGAGTAACACGTAGATACCATCTCTTCTAATCAGCCTCAAGCTTTCTTTAAATAGCTTGGGGCTGATATTCAGTTTGATTCTTCACAACACCAAAACAGATATGTGTCAGCTTTCTCATTGCAGCACCAATTGCCTGCATTTTTGTTTTACCTTGCTCCACTAATCGCTTATTTTGGGCTTTTATATCTGGATTATGTTGTACAGCTACTACAGCAGCCATATACAATTTAGCCCTTATATACCCAGGCCCTTCTTTGCTTAAGGTTGTTTTTCCAGCCCGTTTGCCTGACTCATTAAGCTTAGGTATTAAGCCTAAGTAACAAGCTAATTGCTTGGCATTTTTAAACTGTTTACATGCCATCAAGGACACCATCATACGTGATATTACCTCTCCAACACCTTTGATACTTTGAAGCAATTGGCGGTTCTTTTTTAATTGTGGGTGTCTATCAATATGCTCATCAATGTCATTTTTTAGCTTACCCATCTCAGTTTTTAGTACAGCTATCATATCTTCAATTGACTGAGTAACTCGAGTAGATGCACCTGAGAAACCAACAGCTTCATAACGATTTTCTTCGCGACGTAAGTCTTGCTCAAGTGCTTCAAGTCTACGCGTCATTACTTTTAACTCTCTCGCTTCAACAGGCTCAGGCTGCCAACTTAAAAGTGAGTGCTGTTGGTCATGACCATAACGAGCAAGCATTGTGGCGTCTGACTTGTCTGTCTTATGGACAAGCCCTAATGAACTTGCGTACTGTTTTGCTTTACCAGGATTTACATGTAATAAAATAAATCCTTGCTCATATAGGAAATACATCAGCGGCTCGCTATAAACACCTGTGGGCTCTGTTGTAATAACAATATCTTGTGCTTCTAAATTTGTATTCTTTATCAACCAGGCAACTAACTCTTGATAGCCCTTCGGGTTATTTTTAAAAATCTTCGTTTTCTTTTTACTTTTGACTACATCGCGTAGCCAGGAAATATCTAACTTTTCTTTACCCACATCAATGCCAATAAAAGCTTTCATCTCTATCTACTCCCCTTGTACATGCAGCGTCACCCTTAGTTGGGGCGCTAGGATACCATTCAGTTTAATGGAGGTTAGGAAGTCAGGGCTCAATCTACGTCACAGCATTTTCACACTCTGGTTGGGTACGAGCTCACTGTCTTCCGATGTGACAAGTGCTAGCTAAACACTCATCAAGAAGAGATACAAGGTTGGGTTGAGTGA